>JAFAZZ010000539.1 GCA_019239375.1 Solirubrobacterales bacterium
CGGTGGTCGGTGTATCATTCAAAAGACACAGCTATCACCACTCTCCAGAACTTCATCGACGGCACGTTCGTCGATCCTGCCGACGGTCAGACCGAGCCGATCCTCAACCCGGCCACCGGCGAGGCGATCGCCGAGGCGCCCCTCTCCAGCGCCGCCGACGTCGACCGCGCGGTGCACGCCGCGAAAGCCGCTTTCGACGGCTGGGCGACCACCACCCCCGGCGAGCGGGCCCTTGCCCTGCTCAAGCTGGCCGACGCGATCGAGGAGCATGCCGACGAACTCGCCGAGCTCGAGGCCGACAACGCCGGCAAGCCGATCAACGCCTTCCGGGACGACGAGGTCCCGTTCATGGTCGACAACCTACGCTTCTTCGCCGGCGCCGCCAGGTGCCTGGAGGGCCGCGCGGCCGGCGAGTACCTGAGCGGCTATACCTCGATCATCCGCCGCGAGCCGGTGGGGGTGATCGGGCAGATTGCGCCCTGGAACTACCCGCTGATGATGGCGGTGTGGAAGATCGGCCCCGCCCTGGCCGCCGGCAACACGGTTGTGCTCAAGCCGGCCGAGACAACCCCGCTGACCGCGCTGAAGATGGCCCAGTACGCGGCCGAGATCTTCCCCAAAGGAGTCCTCAACGTGATTACCGGCCACGGCGATCCGACCGGCCGGGCGCTCGTCACCCACGAGCACGTCAACATGGTGTCGCTGACCGGCTCGGTCGAGACCGGGAAGTGGATCGCGCGGGCGGCGGCGGACACCCTGAAGCGGGTTCACCTCGAACTGGGCGGCAAGGCGCCGGTGGTTGTGTTCGACGACGTCGACATGTCGACCGCGCTCGAGACCATCGCCGGCACCGGCTACTACAACGCCGGCCAGGACTGCACCGCGGCGACCCGCGTGCTGGCCAGTCAGAAGGTGCTCGATGACGTCGTCGGCGGCTTGGCCGAGCAAGCGCAAGGCCTGGTTCTCGGCGATACTCGCTCCCCCGACACCACCCTCGGGCCGCTCAACTCGGCGCGCCAGCGCGAGCGGGTGCAGGGCTTCCTCGAGCGCCGGCCCGGCCACGCCGAGATCGCCACGGGCGGCCACGAGCCGGACCGGCCAGGGTTCTTCCTTCAGCCGACGGTGGTGTCCGGCCTGCGCCAGGACGATGAGATGATCCAGCGCGAGATCTTCGGCCCGGTCATCACCGTCCAGCCGTTCTCGGACGAGGCCGAGGCGATCGCCTGGGCCAACGGGACCCCGTATGGGCTGGCCGCCTCGGTGTGGACGCGTGACGTGGCCCGGGCTCACCGGGTCGCGAACGCGCTGCGTTTCGGTTGCGTGTGGATCAACGACCACATCCCATTGGCCTCCGAGATGCCGCACGGCGGTTTCAAGCATTCGGGCTACGGCAAGGACCTCAGCATGTACGCGCTCGAGGACTACACCGAGGTCAAGCACGTGATGGTGTCGCTGTCCTGAACGCGGGGCGGCGCGCCAGGAGACACTCTCGAAACTCCGTCCCCGCGTACCCGTTAGCAAACTCCGTCCCCGCGTACCCGTTAGAGTGGGCACGGGTTTCACGTGGAAGCGTCCGCATTGCCAGCTAGCGCCGCAGTAGCCCGGACTCGACCCTCGATTGGGTCCCACCCTCCCCCGCCTCTCCTCCGCCTCCGCTCCGACGAGCAGCTCCTCGCGCTGTTCCGCGCGGGCCACGACGACGCGTTCCGCGTCATTCACGACCGCTACCGGCAGCGGCTTTTCGCCTACACGCGCCAGATGCTGGCGCACCGCCAGGACGCCGAGGACGCCCTCCAGGACATCTTCGTGCGCGCGTACGCCGGCTTGCGCGCCAACCATCGAGAGCTGGCTCTGCGCGCCTGGCTCTACCGGGTGGCCCACAACCGGTGCATCGACGAGCTGCGCCGGCCTTCGCCGCCGCCGCCCGAGGTGATCGAGCTCCTGCGCTCCCCGATGCACGACCCGATTGCCGAGGCCGACCGGCGCGAGTCGCTCCGGCGCCTGATCGCCGACGTCCGCCGGCTGCCCGATCAGCAGCGTTCCGCGCTCTTGATGCGCGAGCTCGGCGGAATGTCCTATGCCGACCTGGCGGCCGCGCTCGGTGTAACGATCCCGGCGGTCAAATCGCTGCTCGTCCGGGCCAGGCTGGGCCTCGCTCAGGCGCTCGAGGCTCGCGACACCGCCTGCTCGGAGATCCGCGAGGAGCTGGTCCTCTCGCACGACCGCGGGTTGCGGCCCAACGCCACCGCCAGGCGTCACATGCGCGACTGCGCCGGGTGCCGCGAGTTCCGCCACCAGCTGCGCGGGGTGAGCCGGCGGTTCGCCGCGCTCGTCCCCACGCTCGGGCCGCTCGGCGTACTCGCCAACCTGCTCGGGGTCGGCGGGGCGGGGAGCGGCGCCGCGGGTGGCGCGTTGGCCGCCGGCGGAGCGGCCGGGACTGGAACCGCCGTCACGGGAACCGCCGTGACCGGATCGACCGTGGTGGGCCTCGGGACGATGACCGCGGGGGCCACGCATGTGGCGACGCTGCTGGCCGCCGCCGTGGTCACCGCCGGCGGCGCGGTCGAGCTCCAGCACACTCTCAAGGCGGCGCCCCATCACCTCCACCACGCGCCCGTCGCTGCGGTCCTCCGCGCTCGGCCGTCACCGCCGCGGCCGGCTCCAGCAGCGAGCGCGGGGACGCCCGAGGCAGCGGCCGTCCCGGCCTCGGTGATCGACTCGCCGGTGCGAGCGCAGGTGAGCCAAACAGCCGCCGCGCCTGCGCATCCGTCCGCCTCGGCGAGCACCCAGACCAAGCCGTCGCCTTCCACCACACCTCCCGCGCGGTCCAAGCACCAGCCGAGGTCGACCGGCGGGATCTCGACCGTGATCAGCGTCGGCGGGGCGACCCCGACCGACCCGAGCGATTCCACGGCCGCCCTGGCCGCGGGCACCTCGGCCACCTCGACCAGCGGATCGCCGAGCTCGGGCACCGTCAGCACGACACAGCCAACTGGAGCGTCGAGCGCCACCTCGGGCACTCAGCCGAGCTCCCCCACCGCCTCGCCCGAGCCGGGTGCGTCCAGCACATCTCCGTCAGACGCCTCGACGGCGACCTCGACCGGCACGGGATCATCGACGGGCACCACGACCGGCGGGTCGTTGGTCCCCGCCCAGTGATCAAGCCCCGCGCGGCTGCCCCGCCGAGCACCGACAGCCACCTCGAGACGCTCGACCACGAGGACCTGATCGTCCGCCGGGGCCGACGATCGGGCCTCTACACGTTCGTCGCCGTGCACTCGACGCTGCGGGGTCCCTCGCTGGGGGGCTGCCGGATGTGGGGCTATCTCGATTCACACGAGGCGCTGCGAGACGCGCTGCGGCTCTCGCGTGCGATGACCTACAAGTCGGCGGTGGCGGACCTGCCCCTCGGCGGCGGCAAGGGCGTGATCATGACCTCGCCTGGCGCCTCGCTCACCTCCGAGCAGCGGACCGCAGCCCTGCTCGACTTCGGCGACGCCGTGGAGTCTTTGAACGGGCGCTACATCACGGCCGAAGACGTCGGCACGTCCAGCCGCGACATGCGAGTGATCGCCGAGCGGACGCGAAACGTGGCCGGGCTGCCCCGCCGACTCGGCGGCTCCGGCGATCCGAGCCCGTTCACCGCGCTGGGGGTCGAGTCAGCCATTCGTGCCTGCTGCGAGCATGTGTTCGGCTCCGGTTCGCTGCGGGAGCGGAGCGTCGTGGTCGTGGGGCTCGGCCACGTCGGCTCGAGGGTGGCCAGGCGCTGCGCCCGGGCCGGTGCCAACCTCGTCCTCAGCGACATCGATCCGCGAAAGCGCCGCCTGGCCAAGGATCTCGGCACCGGCTGGGCTCCGCCCGAGCGGGCCCTCGAAGTTGAGGTCGACGTGCTCGCCCCGTGCGCCCTCGGGGCCGTGCTTGATCAGACAACCGTCCCGCGGCTGCGCTGCCCCATCGTCGCCGGGGCGGCGAACAACCAGCTGGCCAGCGACTCGGTGGCCGACCTGCTCGCGGAGCGGAACATCCTGTGGGCCCCGGATTTCGTGGCCAACGCCGGCGGAATCATCAATATCGCCGAGGAACTGCATGGCTACGACGCGGCGGCGGCCCGCCTCCGGGTGCGCCGGATCGGCGAGATCATGCTCGACATCTTCGATCACGCAGACGCCGCCGGCACGACCCCGCTGATGGCCGCGATGGACCTGGCACGGCAGCGGCTGGCTGCCTAGGGCCGCAGCGACGGACGCTCGACCCCGTCGGGAAGACGGCCCTCGTCAGCCAGCTTGTCCAGGTGCGCGGCCAGGGTCACCGCGGCGGCAGGGCGCAGCTGGGCCGGCACCTCGCTCCAGGCCCTGTCGAGTAGCTCATCGATACTGCGCTGACCGTCCTCGAGCGCGGCGAGGAGGCGCCGCTCGCGGTCCAGCCGGTGGGCGATGTACTCGGCGACCTTGGCCCGCGGATCATGCACGAGCGGGCCGTGGCCAGGGCACAGCACGTCGAGGCTCCGGCGCCCTAGGCGTCTCAGGCTCTCGAGATACACGGCAAGTGCACCGGGGTGGGGCGCGATGAACACGCTGCCTTCGCCCAAGATCGCGTCGCCGGTGAGCGCCGCCGTTCCAGTTACGAACGCCAGGTGATCGGGCGCGTGGCCGGGCGTGGCGAGCGCCTCGAGCGGCCCGAACCTGTCGCCGTCTGCGAGGACGACCTCGGCCTGGCCACGGGCCGCGGCCAGCGGAGCAGCCGGATACCGGCCTCGGATGGCCGAGACCGCCTCGGTGTGGTCGGGATGGTCGTGCGTGAGCGCGATCCCGCCGAGACCGCCGCGCCGCTCGATCTCGGCCGTCAACCGCGCCACGTGCTCCTCGAGCCGCGGCCCGGGATCGACGAGCCACGCCGGGCCGCGGCCCACGATCCACGAGTTCGTGCCGCTCAGCGTGAACGGCCCGGGGTTGAGGGCCCGGATGCCGACAATGTCGTGAACGGGGAGCTCGAGGCTCCTCATCGCCTCACGTGCCAAGGGTGCTCGAGGCTCCTCATCGCCTCACGCCCCGAGGGTCTGCCGGCGCTCGGGCAGCGCCCGAGAGCGCGGGATCGGTGCGCCGGCGCGCGTGGTCTCGGGGGTCTGCGCCCTACGGATGGCCGACGGGGTGCTCGTGCTCATGCAGGTGCTGGTGCGCCGCAAGGAGTCCGGATTGGAGGTCCGTCAGGCCGTGTTCCGTGGCCTGGCGGAGGACTCCGGCGGGGTGCTCGAGTAGCCTCCTGGCGCGGGCGGCCTGTTCCGCGGCAAACCAGTCCACGAGGGCGCTCCGATCCGGTGCCGGTCGCGGTTCGCTGAGTGTCAGGAGCTCGCCGAGGCCGGCGGCATCGGCGATGCGTCTGCTGATGTGGTGCGAATGACCCGGTTCGCGCCGGTGCGCGTAGCCGCTGGGGTTCGGCCGCGCGTCGAGCTGGCGCGGACTGAAGCGTTGCAGGATTGTCTTCGGGATCGTGGCGTGATCGAAGAGCGTGTGCGAGACACTGCCCGCCTTCACCCATGGCGAGACCACGAACGCGGGCACGCGAACGCCGTAGCGTGTGAAGGTCGTCGGGTGGTCATCCGGCGGGTTCTCGGGCGGCGCTACGTGGTCGAAGAATCCGCCGTGCTCGTCGTAGAAGACGAGCAGGAGCGTCTTGTCCCATTGCGGACCTGTGGCAAGCGCGTTGTAGACGAGCAGCGCGAGTTCCTGCCCGTGGGTCACGTCTGATGGCGGATGGTCATCGTTCGGAGGAGACCCGATGAGGTTGAAGTCCTTGAAGTTCGGATCGATCCAGGCGACCGCCGGCAGTCGGCCGTACGCGGCATCTTCGAGAAAAGTCGCGGCATCCTCGTTGAGGTACAGCAATCCCCTGCCACGTGTCTTGAACACGAGCTTGAGCTTCTGCACATAGGCAAAGTGCTCGGGGTGTCCGACCCGGTACTTGACATCGGCGAGGCGGAGCGTGGCGATGTCGTGCGAATACCAGCGCCACGAGACTCCGCCCGCATCCAGGTGGCGAACGAATGAGTCCTCGTGGTAGATCGGCAGCTTGCGATCGTCGCGGCTTGCGCCCGCGCTTCCGGCGATCGCGTATAGGCGGTTTGGCCAGGTCGCTCCCGCGACCGAGCTGTGCCAGCGGTCACACACGCAGAACTCAGCTGCGAAATGGTCGAACACCGGCAAGTCGCCGGCGTTGTAGTAGCCCATCACGACGCCCGGGTCTCCGTCGTCGACGCCGCGCCGGGCGAGCGTTTCGGCGTAGCTCGCAGCGAAGCCGTCCATCGCGCCGTGGTTGATCTGCCGGTCGGTCGCCGCCGCGCTGTGGTCGGGATCCCAACGCTCGTCCGGGAAGTAAGTCGCTGGCAGATGATGGATCGGGTAGCGCCGACCTGCGTTCTCGTTGCCCATTCCTGGTCGGAGACCATCTACCTCGTCGCGTTTACGCTCGAGCGAGAGGTACCCCAGCATGTGATCGAACGAGCGGTTCTCCAGCACCAGCACGACGATGTGCTCGATCCGCTCGAGACCATTGTTCGCGGCGCCCGTCACCGACGTCTCGGGCCTCGTTGCTGCGACGGCGGTTTAACCAATCAGGCGCTCAGGATCTGAGCTTTCTGGAGCTCGAACTCGGCGTCCGTCAACACCCCCGATGCTCGCAGGTCACCGAGCTGCTTGAGCTGCTCGAGCTTCTCCCCAATGGCCGGCGAGGCTGGAGCCGGCGCCGCTTGGATCGACGCAGCTGGCGCGGCCTGCGCCACCGCACCCGTCGGCCCTGGGTGACCCCCGGCGGCCGCGTGCGCCTGCTGGCGCGCGAGCACGCGCTCGTGGATCACATCTGCCGTCTTCACCGCGACGGCCGCCTTGAAGCCCGTCTTCAACAGTCCCATGTCGTCTCCCTCCAAGGATTCCGGCGCCCCGAACGCGGTCCTACTCTACCCCGGACTAGCCGATTTGGCGCTCGCGGCCTTCCCACTCGCGGTCGCGCAGCTCCTTCTTTTGGATCTTGCCGGTCGAGGTCCTGGGAAGCTCGGCGATTTCCACCGCGGCCGGGCGCATGTATCCCGGAAGGCGCTCTTTGGCGAAGGCGAGGATCTCCTCCTCGGAGGCCTGCTCGCCGTCGATCAGCTCGACGAAGGCCTTCGGCCGCTCCCCCCACTTTTCGTCGGGCATCGAGACGACCGCGGCCGCGGCTACGGCGGGATGCTCGGACACCGCATTCTCGACTTCGATCGTGGGGATGTTCTCGCCTCCGGAGACGATGATGTCTTTCTTGCGGTCGCGTAGCTCGATGTACCCGTCGGAATGGCGAACCGCCAGGTCACCCGAGTGATACCAGCCGCCCGCCAGCGTCTCCTTTGTCTGCTCCGGATCCTCGAAGTAGCCCGTCATGACGTTGTTGCCGCGCATCAGCACTTCGCCCATCGCCTGGCCATCGGCGGCGACCTCCTCGCCCTGCTGGTCGACCACCCGCACCGGCTCCGCGATCACGTAGTGCACGCCCTGGCGCCCGAGTAGCCGTGCCTGCTCATCCGCCGGCAGCTCGTTCCATCCCTCTTGGCGCTCGCAGATCATGTACGGCCCGTAGAGCTCGGTCGCGCCGTAAACGTGGATCGGCCGGATCCCGATCTTGGTGAGCCGGCCGAACAGCTCGGCCGTCGGCGGCGACCCCGACACCGTAGTGATCACCGCGCGATCCAGCTTGTGCGCGTTCTCGTGGTCCAGCAGCGACGCCTGAACCGTGGGCGCGCCGTTGTAATGGGTGATGCCTTCAGCGTCGAACAGCTCCCAGATGCGCCCCGGGTCGACCTTGCGCAAACACACGTGGCGACCCCCTACCGCGGTCACCGCCCAGGTGAAGCACCAGCCGTTGCAGTGGAACATCGGGAGGGTCCACAAGTACACGCTGCTCGGCATCAACTGGGTCTCGATCACCTCACCGAGCGCATTGAGATAAGCGCCGCGATAGTGGTAGACGGCTCCTTTGGGACGCCCGGTGGTGCCTGACGTGTAGTTGATCGAGATCGGCTCGGCCTCGTCCTCAAGCTTCCTCGGCAGGGAGTCGGTGGATCCCTCCGCCAGGAATTCCTCATACGGATCATCGGGGTGCCCGGTGTCGTCGATCCGAACCCTTCGCTCGAGCTTCTCGCCACCCAGCAACTCCTCGAACTCATGGTCGACGAACACGAAGCGCGAGCCCGAGTGCTCGAGGATGAACTGCACCTCCTCGCGGTTCAGGCGATAGTTGATGGGCACCAGCACACCCCCGGCGGCTGGGACCCCGTAGTGCGCCTCGAGTAGCGCGGGGACGTTCGGTGCGATAAACGCCACGCGATCGCCCTTCTCCAAGCCCGCGCCGAGCAGCGCGGACGCCAGACGACGCACTCGCTCACCCATTTCGCGATAGGTGTAGCGCCGGTCCTCGTGCACCACGGCGACTTTGTCCGGATAGACGAACTCGCTGCGCTGCAAAAAGCTCAACGGGCTGAGTTCGGTTCGGTGGGCTAGCCCAACATCCAGGGCATCAGCGATCTCGGTCATGGATCCTCTCCGCGGTAGTTGCTTGGACTCTTCCCGCTCTCGCGAAAAGCCATCACCCATCGCTAAGACAACAGGCTGGCCCGAGCTCGACCGACCTCTCGGGCTCAGTACTTCCCGGAGCGAAGCGCGAGGGTCGCTATCGCCGTGAGATCCCCCATATAGGAGGCCTCCACGAGCCACTCCTGTGGATACCCCCCTGCGGGGCGCGGCATCTCCGTCAGCCGCTGCACGCGAGCGAGCAGCCTCTTCGCATCACCGTCCAGCGACTCTGCTCTCGGTGGGGCGCCGCAGCAACCAGATGCCTCGGCATTGGACACGGAGAATGCCTCTGTAGGCCGGACTCGTCGGCGTCATGATCGCACTCTGGGTTGATGAAGACAACTTCTAGAGCACTGCCGGTCTAGCGGACTCTTCTCTGCTGCGCATCTCCAGCCGGGCGGCGGCGGCTGAGCGCGCGGCCTCAGTCGAGGCTGATCTGCGCCGGGGTGAGGCCGAAGTAGCGCGTGGAGTCGGTCTTGTCGCTGCGCACTCGAAACCACGAGAGTATGGCGCGGGCGGTGCCGTCGGGGTTTGGGGTTACCCCAAAGTCAGCGATCGCCGAGTCGGCCGTGAACGCATAGGGCAGCTCCATCCGCTGGACGGTCACAAATGGGTGAGCACCGTGGCAGTAAGGAACCTGCGCATCGGGCTGGGAGCCGGGCGGCGCGTTGCCGTGTGAGAGGACAAGTCGGTAGGTGTAACCACCAGGAGCATCGGTCTGTCTCGCGTCCAGCGCCGCAGTCCGTGACTGGGTGAGAGGACAACCGCCGGCTGCGGGGTGATCGAGATGATGCTCTGCGAGGATGATCCGCCTCCGGACCCGCCCCCGCCGCCGACGATCGCGACGGCCGCCGCGGCGATCGCCAGCGCGCCGACGACAGCGCCGACCCATGCGAGCCGTCGGCTGGAGCGGGGCGGGCTGGGAGGATCGCCCCCTGTGTGCTCAGCATCGCCCGGCTTTACCGCCTCGCCCGTCCGCTCGCGCGGAGTCCCGGGCTGGATCTCGCCGGCCTGCCTTACAGCGGCCAACGCTGGCTCTCCAGGCGGCGGCGCCCCAGCCGCGGTCGACGACAACGGCTCCACCCTCGCGGTCGCCGCAGTGGACGGCCTGAGGTCGAACAGGCGGCCGTCGAGCACACGACATGAACAGCACTGGCGTGCCCCACTCGACGTCGCTGTCGGCGGCGAGCGCCCGCCGAGCCTGAGTGACGGCGGCGTCGACCGCGTAGCCGGCGGCGAGCGCGCCGTAGAACTCATCGGCGAACGTCAACGCGCCGACGTCGGTGATCGCGAATTGCATCGCGACGACCGCCGGAACGCCGTACTCCATGAGGCTGGTGGCGATTCCGGCCAGCGGGTCTTGCGGCGCCGTCTGGGCCGCCTCGCAAGCGTTGAGCACGGCGAGGCGCAGCGTGCCGCGGTCGCACAGCAACGCTCCGAGCTGCTGACCGCCGACCCGCCGCGGCCGTCCGTCGCCGTGCTCGAGGATCAGGCTGCTGTGCCCGCTCTCTTCGTCGTACTCGCCGTGGCCGATGTAGTGAAAGACATGGAAATCCTCGCCGTGATCGACCTCCTGCTGCAGCGCGGCCAGCGTAGCATCAGCGAGCCAGCGCAGCGTGACCGCGCCGGCATCGATCAATGAGCGCAGCCGTCGCTCGAGCGCCGACTGCTCCTCGTCGATGTCGAGGGCATCGAGCTCCGCGTCCCTGGGACGGCTAACCATCCCCAGCACGCGCAGCGGCGCTTCGATCCTCAAGGGCGGCGGCGGATCCTCCAGGTCCACGAACCGCACCACGGGGCTGGTGACGTGCTGGGCGAGGAACCGCGGCCGGTCGTAGAGAAACTCCCAGGGGATGCTCGCCAGCTGGGGCGCCGCACGCAACGACAATGTCAGCCGCAAACCCTTCCCGGCCGCACTTGCGTCATGCCGGGCCGTGGTGTACACGTCGCGCACGCCGGCCGAGCTGACCAGCTGCTCGAACAGCCTCGCCCCAAACTGGGTTGCCGCGTCCAAGTAGCGCGATCGTCCGCGCACCCGCCGGTTGCGCGGGTCGACCGTCCTGCGAAACCGCTCGATATCCAGATCGCCAGGCGGCTCAAACTGTCCGCGCCCGCGCGCGCCGGAAGCCGACTGGACCTCGACGTTGTAGGCGTCTCCACGGCCCGGCGTCAGCCGGATCTCCAGCTCGTCGTAGTCGGGAAGCGCGCGCGCCATGGCACCTCGTCACGGCCGTTCCGGTACTTGCGCGGGCGAAGGCGGATCCGCGGTGTGCGCCCACTTGAGCGCGATGCGGAAGTTGGCCTCACCCGCGGCGCGCGCAATCACGATCTTGGCTTCGGCGGTCAGCTTGACCGAGAACTCGAGCTCGATCTCCGCAGGGCGATCGGTCATCCCCCGCACCTCTGAGACGAGCGCGCGGGTAACCGGCCCCAGCCCCGCGAGGACCTGCTCAAGCGACGCTGAGACCTCCGGTATCGCCGCCTGCCCGCGGCCGCCGCGGATCGCGAGACCATCGCCGGCGTCATCGACCTCGACGAGCACGGAGCCGCCCTCGGCGAGCGGAACCTCCACGATCCCCGTCATGTTCGCGCCCGTCCTGGCCCAGACCGAGACCTGATCTCGTCTGCGTGCCTGTCCAGCTCCCCGTGCGACTCCGCTCGCAGCCGCCACATGACGGTAGCTTACTCGCTTGGTAGCCTACCTACACAACAATCCGGCAGTATTCCGATCAAGCTGAAGGCGACGCGCGCCTGGGTCTCCTGTGACGCGGTACCAGCTGTGGGTGCAGGCGAAGAGTGCGTTGTTCGGACGCTTGCACCGAGGTCATCGAGCGGGATCAGCTCCGGCCGGGGTACCTTCAGCGCCTCGCGAGAGCCAACCCGTGGCACCCAAGCTGTAACCGCCGCGGGACGCCCGAACCTAGCGCTCCCGGGTCGGATCCTCGTATGGCTGCTCACCGACCTCGCGTCCCTGCTCTGGATCCTCGTATGGCTGCTCGCCGACCTCGCGTCCTTGCGTCGGATCCTCGTAAGGCTTCTCGCCCACCTCGCGCCCTTGTTCCGGATCCTCGTATGGCTTCTCGCCGATCTCCCGTCCTTGCGTCGGATCCTCGTATGGCTTCTCGCCGACCTCGTGTCCTTGCATGGGATCTTCGTTGGCGTTCATGTTGTGCTCCTCTCCGCGCTCGCCTGGCGCTCGCGCGGCGCCTGGCGCAAACACGCGAACGACACGTTGGTGTGTGCGTGGTTTAGCACTCCGACGCTCGCTTGCCTAGCGGCGCTCATTAACGCCGGCGACGCCACGCAGCTCGGTGGCTGCGAGTGGGCGCCGGGATCAGGCCGCCACGGGGGGCCCGCCGCGGATCCGTTCGAGGACCTTCGGGTCGCCGTCGAAGTGAACGCCGGCGGCCTGCGCAGCCTCGAGCTCGAGCAGCCCGAGCAACAGGCCCATGATCGGTCGGGGCTCGCCGGTCAGCGTTGCGGCTGGGTCGCTCGCAGCTCCCACGGAGGCACGGATCGCTCCGTCTGAGATCTGGATGACGATCGGCTGATCACCGGGTCGAAGCTCGATTTCGATCGGGGGCTGGCCGGGGCTGTGGTCGGTGAGCGTCTGTTCGAGCGCCCCGGCGAGCCAATGGCTACGAACCGCGTCGTTTGGCTGCTGCTCGCTCATCAGCGGTAGCCCCCACCGGAACAGGCTGTCGAGCACGGGCCGGAGCTCCTCGCCCCGGGGCGTGAGGTGGAACAGGGTCGTGGCGATCGGCGGCGGTGCATCCTCTCGCGCGACAACACCGGCCCGCTCGAGCTCGCGCAGCCGGTCGGCGAGCAGGTTGGTCGCGATGCCCGGGAGCCCGTTGCGCAGGTCGGTGTAGCGGGAGGGCCCGCGGAGCGCGAGCTCGCGCACGATCAGCAGCGTCCAGCGATCGCCGACCACGTCGAGCGACTTGGCGACCGCACAGTACTCCTCGTAGGACCTCACTTGTCTAAGTATAGCGACTCGTAAAGAATCAAGCCAGTTTACTTGACTTTTTTGTCTATCTGCTTTAGAACTATGTCAACGCTCTTTAGATCGCTCCGACCGGAGGAGGAACTGATGCAACGCAAGCCTCTGATTCTCGTTTCGCTGCTGCTCGCGGCCTTCGCGATTAACCTCGACACGACGATCGTCAACGTGGCGCTGCCATCGTTGGTGCGCCAGCTGCACGCGTCGGACTCGCAGCTGCAATGGGTCGTGGACGCCTTCAACCTGCTGTTTGCCGCCACGGTGCTGGCGGCGGGCAGCCTCTCCGACCGCTTTGGCCGCAAGGGGATGTTGCTCGCCGGCCTGTCGGTGTTCGGTTTGGCCAGCCTAGCCGGCGGCCTGACCGCAGATCCTGCTCAGCTGATCATCGCCCGCGCCGTGATGGGGCTGGGCGCGGCGATGGTGTTCCCGTCGACGCTCTCGATGCTCACGAACGTGTTCACTGAGCGGAGCGAGCGGGCCCGGGCGATCGGGCTGTGGGGCGCGATCACTGGGGCGGCGATCGCGCTCGGGCCGATCGTCGGGGGCTGGCTTCTCCAGGCCTACGACTGGCGCAGCATCTTCTTCGCGATGACGCCGATCGCGGCCGTCGCCGGCCTGCTCGTGGCGCGGTATTTGCCGCCGTCGCGTGATCCGCACGCGCCACGGGCCGACCGAGGGGGATTCGTGCTCTCGACCGCGGCGGTTGCCCTGCTCGTGTACACGATCATCGAGGCCCCGGCGTATGGGTGGGGCAATGTGCGCAGCGTTGGCGGGTTTGCGTTGACCGCGGTCCTGGTGGCCGCGTTCGTCGCCCGCGAGCGGCGGACCGATGAGCCGATGCTCGACGTCGACCTGTTCCGCAACCCGCGGTTCACGGCGGCCAGCGGATCGGTGGCGATCTCGTTCTTCGCGCTGTCGGGGTTCATCTTCCTGGTCACCCAGTACTTCCAGTTCCTGAAGCACTACGGGCCGCTGTCGACCGGCGTCCGCCTGTTGCCGGTTGCCTCCTTGGTCGCGATCTCTTCAATCGTCGGTACCAAGCTCGCCGTGCGCGTCGGCACGAAGCTCGTGGTCGCCACTGGGCTGATGTTGATGGCGGGGTTCTTCCTGTGGGTCACGAGCGCATCGACGGCGACCAGCTACGGGACGATCGTCGCGCAGATGGTCGTGCTCGGGACGGGCATGGGCTTGACCAGCGCACCCGCAACCGAGGCGATCATGGGCGTCGTCCCCACGGCCAAGGCCGGGGTCGGCTCCGCCGTCAACGACACGACCCGCCTGCTCGGCGGTACCCTCGGCGTGGCCGTCATCGGCAGCGTCTACGCGTCCCTGTACGCCAGCGGCCTGACCCGCGCCCTGCCGGCCGGGCTGCCGGCGGCGCTGACCAGGACCGCGCACGGGTCACTCGGCGCGGCCCTTACGGTCTCCGGCAGGCTCGCCCACGCGGGACACGCTGCGCTCGCGACCGCCGTCCACAACGCCGCCAGCACGGCCTTCTTCCACGGCTTCCACACGGCCGACGTGGTGGCCGCTGGGGTGGCCGCGGCCGGGGCGCTGATCGCGCTTGTGCTGCTGCCCGCTCACCCAACCGCGGCACGCACGGACAGCGCAGACCTGTCCCTGATTCGCGGCTCGACGCAGGCCGCAACAACCAATTGATCACACCCAGCCTCTAAGTAAAGCGAGGAGACAACCATGAGCATCACCGGTCAGCGTCACTTACTGCCTCTGCGCTCGAGTTCACGGGACGAGCGGATCGGCAGTGCGTACTCGACACCGCGGCGCCGCAGACGGTCCGAGCCGATCAGGCCCCGGCTCTCGGGCGCGCCGTCGGTTATGGGTCCGCCGAACCACGCTCCCGGCGTACCGGTCATGGGCGCTGCGAGCGCAGGCCCTCACCTCGAGATCATGGGCGTGCCCGACAGTCGTCCACGTCTGGATCCGATGGGCGGTCCCGATGTCAGCCCTCGGGTGGACCTGATGGGCGAGAGTGATCTCACGTTCGTCGACTCGCTGTTCACCCAGCGGAGGAGTCTCCTCCAATGAGCAGTCGGAGGAAAGCGCGGTCACAAGAGAGCTACCGAACCGCTCGAGACACCCTCTCGTCTCGCCGCGTCCGGTCGCCGGTCAAGCGCGCCAGCCAGGAGCAACGGGTTCACAATTGGAGTGCCTCTGTGGTGTCTCGCGTGTGAAGGCAGAGCAACATGGCGACCCGGTCTCAGACCTAGCGTCTCGCGGCTTGGTACGTGGCGATCACGACCCCCTTGCTCGTGGTCACGCTGTCGAGGAGCCGCAGCGGCGCGTGCGCGCGTTTGGGGAACAGCCGTCGGCCCGTGCCGAGCACGAGCGGGGCGATCATCAGCAGGTATTCGTCGATAACGCCGGCGGCCATCAGCGAGCCGATCAGCACGCCGCTGCCCATGATCACCAGGCTCGTGTTCGAGCGCTGCTTAAGCTCGGCCACGGCGGCGGGGACGTCATCGTGCAACAGCGTCGAATTGGGCCACTCGAGCCTGGCCGCAGGGTTGCTTGAGGCGACGTACTTATGAGTGTTGTTGAGCGCATCTTTGAACGGACCGCCTTGCCGGTTCCAGGTGGCCAGCAGCTCGTCGTAGCTCCACCGTCCGAACAGCCACGCGTAATCGCCGCCCATCCGCTGGCCCATCTTGGCGACCATCGCCTCGTCGCTATACGGGGCCGCCCAGCCGCCATAGGCAAACCCATCGCGGGTGTCCTCGTCGGGACGGCCGGGGGCCTGCATCACGCCGTCAAGAGTCACCCAATTCATCACGATCACGCTTCCCATCTCTCATTCTCCTTCTCGCGGGCAGCCGGGCTCGGGCTAGGGCCGGCCGGCGTGGGACGCCGGCGCCGGAGTCATCAGCAGCTGAGTGTCGCGTCCCTGGAGCATGTTGGCGGGGCCGCTCCACTTGTTGGCGAGCATGAACAAGCTCGTGCCGCTCGGACCGCCGAGGGCGCAGGCAAAGCAGCCGCGGTCAAGCTCGATGGCGTCGAGCACCTCCCCACCCTCACGCACGCGCACGCATCGCTGATTCGGGACATCCGCGTACCAGACGGCGTTCTCGGCGTCGGCGCAGATGCCGTCCGGCACGCCCTCGCCGAGATCGGCCCACACGCGGCGGTTCCACAGGCCACCGTCGGCACCGATGTCGAACGCGGTCAGCCGCCTGGCGTAGGACTCGGCGACGATCAGCGTTCGATCATCGGGCATGATCAGCATCCCGTTCGGAAAGGCCAGGCCGTCGGCGACCGTGCGAGCCGAGCCGTCAGGCGTGACCAGCGCGACAATCCCCGGGGCGAACGGCTCGCCGGCCATCAGGTCAAAGCCGCCGCCGTTGACGTAGGCGTGGCCGCGCGCGTCGATGACGAGCTCGTTGACCGCCGGCGGGTGCGACGCGCTGCCCAGATCGCCGTGCGTGACCAGCGAGCCGTCGGGCTCCTGGCGCAGTAGCAGGCCGTCGCGTGCTGAGACGACCAGCACCCGCCCGTCGGGCAGCCAGTCGACGCAGAGCGGAAACGACCGCCCCCTGAGCATCACCTCGCTGTCGCCCTGCAGATCGACGGCGATCACCTCCTGCGTGCCCCAGTCAGAGAACCACAGGCGATCGGCGTGCCACCTCGGCTGCTCGCCGAACACACGCCCGTTCAACAAGACCTGCACGTCAGCCATCGAACACCTCTTCCCATGCAATCGGGCTAAGAACTAGACCGTACAGTACCAGACCGAAACTAGACTGTCTAGTATGATAGGGAACGGATGACGGCCGCGGCCCGTTCACGAGACGAGTTCGAGGATGAGGGACGGTCGGCGCGCAAACGGCGCTTGATCCGCGAAGCCGCCGCCACCGCGTTTCTCACCAACGGCTACCTGGGCACGAGCATGGACGAGATCGCCGCGCTCGCGCATGTCTCCAAGCAGACGGTCTACAAGCACTTCGCAGACAAGGAACGCCTGTTTTCAGAGATCGTCACCGCGACGGTTGACGAGATCGCCAACCCCAACACCGACGAGGTGCTCAACCTGGCCGACACGGGCGACCTCGAGCGCGACCTGCGCCGCTTCGCCCGCCGTCAGCTGCGCGCGGTGATGGAGCCGCGCCTGCTCCAGCTACGACGCCTGGTCATCGGCGAAGCCGGGCGGTTCCCGCAGCTCGGACGGCTCTTCTACGACCGGGGACCAGGACGCACCATCGACGCCCTGGAAACGATGTTCGAACGGCTCGCCTCACGCGACGCCCTGGAGCTCGAGAATCCCCGCCTCGCCGCGGCGCACTTCAACTGGCTCGTGATGTCGATCCCGCTCAACCAGGCGATGCTGCTCGGCGAGGACCAGCCGGCCACTCCTGCCGAGCTCGACCGCTACGCCGACGCCGGCGTGCGCGCCTTCCTGGCGGCGTACCGCAAACGCTGACCCACGCTCGCCCGCGCTGATGACTCGGACGTCGGTGTCAGTCCGACTCACCTCGGGTGCGCCTGTAGCGCTCGTAGATCACCCGCGAGCCGAACGTCCTGGTCTCGATCAGGTCCAGCGGGACGTCTTCGGCGACCGGAGGCAGGAACGGCGTGCCGCCGCCGACGACCACTGGATTCCGGAACATGCGCAGCTCGTCGACGAGGCCGAGCTCGATCGCTGCCGCGGCGAGGCCGGCGCCGCCGATCGAGACGTCCTTGTCGGTCGCCTCGAACGCGGCAGCGGCCTCCTCGGCCACCGGCGCCTTGGCAAGCCGGGCGTTGCCCTGGACGCTGTTGAGGGTGCGGCTGAAGACGACCTTCGGGATCGCGCACCAGATGTCGGCGAACGCCGCCCGGAGCTCGTTGTCGCGCATCGACGGATCCGTCTCCCACGGCAGCATCGTCTCGTAAAGCCTGCGGCCGCACAGATAGCCACCGAGCTCGCGTATCTGCGCGATGTGGAAGCGAAACTGCTCATCGCTAGGGACGGTCCACCCGAACGCGCCCTCGCGGTCGGCGATAAAGCCGTCCACCGAGACGCCCATCGAGTGAATCAGCATGGCTTCAAGCTCGCCGCGCCGCAGTGACAGACGATAATCGTGATGAAGTTCACCATTGAGCTTGAGATCGGGCTCTCCTTCCTTCTGCGGTCGGCTCTGCCACTGGCTAGTGAACGGTCGCGGGACGAAAACTCACCGTCGTCAGCGGTCAAACGGATCGTACGGCCAATGTCAGCGCCGAAGGGAGATCGGGAGCGGACAGAGGGCGCCCCATGCCTGACCGCCCGGCGAGCGGCAGCGCGGAGAGAAAGGCCGGCCGGGTTCCGCCGGCGATCTCGGCCTATGCCCGCTGGGCTTCGATCCATCGCTCGAGCGCCGGCCCGCTCTCCACGCTCGCGATCACCGCGTAGCGCACGTGGTCCGACGCGTGGTGGCCGCCATGCCAGAGAAACTCGGAGTCGACGACCGCCTGCTGGTACTTGGGCAGCTCGATCTTGACCTCGCCTTTGCGGTCGAACTCGGTCGGGCGCACGACAAGCGCGCTCGACGGGTCGTCGGTCAACTCGAGCCACACCCGCACGACCCACCCCTGATTCTCAGGGTTGCCCTGGTTGTTGTTGTCCAGATGCAGGCCCCACCGGCACTCCCGCATCGAATTGGCCTTCATCCGCAGAAGCTGGACGCGGCCGAAACGGGCGCCGATCGACTCGACCCACCGGCAGATCGTCGGGCACTTACCGGCGTTCTCGGTCCACACGCCGTCGAGGTCGGCCTTGCCGTACTGCCAGAACCCCTTCAGCTCGATCTCGCCGGTGGCCGAGGTGATCGGCGCGAAGTACGTGGTCGGGTCGCTCGCATACGTGGTGTAGGTCAGGGACTCCCACTCCGAATCGGGGATCTTTGGCCCCTCGTACTTCTGCAGCCGCATCCAGCCGCCGGCCTGCTCCAGGATGGGCATGCGGTAGTGGGCGGTCTTGCGCTGCTGAAGTGTGACCTTCCTGACACCGGTGGCGCGCAGGATCTGCTTCGTGTACTCGTTCTTCAGCTTGTCGATCAGTGGGGGCAATGGAGCTCCAGGCGGGTCAGTGTGACGTCTCAGGTTCCGCGCCAGCCGCGGGCGATGCGAGGGCCGAAGGCGATCAGATCACTGTGCAGCGATCCGGTGCGGTCCTCGCAACCGTTCCTCCGACTGTTCCGGCCTAACGGACGAGTGTCGCACCTGGCCCGTAACACCAAGATAAAGCCGTTAGTCGCTGTTCACGAAGCGCACCGACGCACACCGCAATCCGGACGCGGCCCGGGCAGTCAGAGTGGGCGCGGCTGCTCATCGTCGCAACGCGGGGGCCGCCATTTCGCTTAGGCACGAACCAGCGCCGACCAGGCGGACTCTCCTGCCGCGACCGTTACGGCGCCGCTGGGCGATCGTCCTTCGGCGCGTAGCGGTGATGCAGCGACAGGGGGTTGCCGTCAGGGTCCAGACAGATCGCCTGCCAGCAGACGCCGGAGTCAAACGTATCGCTGACGAAGCGCACGCCCTGAGCCTCAAGCCGCTCCCGGGCGACCGCCACGTCGTCGACCTGAAGAGCGATTGGCATCGCGTTGCGGGAGAACGTGCCATTGAAGTCTTCGGTGCGCATGATGGCCAGCGTGAGGTTGCCGGCCTGGTACTCGGCGCCGGGTCGGCTCCCGTAGCGCTTGACGAATGGCAGGCCGAGCGTCTCGCCGTAGAAGGTCGTCATCGCCTCGAAATCCTGTGCCGGGATGCAGACGAAGTCGACGCCGGTGATGAGAGGGGTTGTATTGGTCATGGTGATTTAGATCCTCGCAGGCCGGAGACTTCATCGATCGGCGCGATGCTGGCAGCGTTGGGTCCCACCTTCGCCGCGTGCCCCAGGCACAGCCACCTGAGCGGTTTCCGTGGTCCGACGGGGCCACAGTCGATCGGCTGCCCAGCGAAGCGGGCTCACTCTCGAGTCGACGTCCCTGCCGAGATGCTCGACGCCGCATCGCACTAGGCTCCCGCAGGATGAGAGTCGTCCTTTACTGGATGTCGATCTCGCATCCCTCGCAGGTGGCGCGCAAGATGCTCGAGCTGAAGGGCGTCGAGTACGAGCTGGTCGACGTGGTCCCGCTCAACCAGCGCATCCATCTGCGGCTGGCGGGCTTTTCCCGCGGCACCGTGCCGGCGCTCAAGCTCGACGGCAAGCGCATCCAGGGTTCGCGGCGGATCGCGCGTGCGCTTGACGAGCGATGGCCCGAGCCGCCGCTGTTCCCTCCCGATCCCGTGCCGCGGGCCCGCGTCGAGGAGGCGGAGCGGTGGGGCGAGGAGCAGTTGCAGCCGATCCCCCGACGGCTGTTCCGCTACGGCGTTGCGCGCAACCCAGAGTTACGGCAGTGGGTCGTACGGGCCCAGCGCCTGCCGGTCCCCGCGCTGACCGCGCAAGCGATCCGCCCAGCAATGGAGTGGTACCTGCGGAGGATCGAAGCCGACGGGCGGCGCGCGAGCGAAACGGGGGTGCGAGCCGACCTCGCAGCGCTGCGGGCGCTGCTCGACCACGTGGACCGGCTGATCGGGGAC
>JAFAZZ010000074.1 GCA_019239375.1 Solirubrobacterales bacterium
CCCAAGGGCGCGGAGTCGGCCTCGTCGTCAGCTCGCTGATCGATCAGCTCCCCCGCGGGATCACCCTCGTGGCGATCACCGAACCGGTGCCGACGCTGCTCGTTGACCTCGTGTGGCACCGCGACACAGCCAGCCCAGCGGTCGAGCACGTGCGGGCCTGCGCTCGCGCCATCGCGTACGAACGACGATGGCTTCGAAGAGCGGACTGAGCGATCTGTACGAGGCCAGGCGTGAGTGGTGTCCGCGGACCACATGTTGTGCCCGTCGGCCAGTTAGGGACTGCCTCCCAAGCGATCCATCAGTCGTTCTGGGCTCAGGCCGTAGCGCGCGAGGATCGGCTGGTCGCGCTGAAGGTCGATCGGGTCCGGCAATTTACGGAGCAGCTCGCTGATGAACTCGTCGGAGTAGCCGGCACGGCGCAGGACGCGCGCGACTTCAGCGTGAGCGCGGGCCACCGAACGGTCGGCCATGGGACGAGCATACGCTCACCATCCCGAAGCGTGTGCGAGCAAAACACCGGATGGCCAGCGGAGTGCCTGCCGTGTTCGCGAGCTCTCGCATCCCGTCATAGCGATCGACCTGGTTCTGCCGCTCGAGTGTGATGAGCTGCGGGATCGCACTCGGTTGACCTCGTGCTCGACCGTCACGTCGTCGCTTCGTCCGTCGCACGGCGTTGCGCGACCCATTTGGCGATTTCGGTGTGGTCAGCATCTTCCGCGAGGGCGCCAGCCGCCTGCGCCCAGTACTCCGCGACCGTCTCGCCGAGGAGCGCGGGTGTCCCCACCTTTCGCGCGAGGCTGGTGGCGATGCGCATGTCCTTGAGCATCAGGCGGAGCGCAAAACCCGAGTCGAAGCTGCCGGTGAGCACGAACTTCGGCAGCTTCAGCTCCGTCGACCAGGATCTACCGCTCGAGCGGTTGAGCACGTCGAGGACCACCTCTGGGTCGAGGCCGAACTCGATCGCCGTAACGAGCGCCTCGCTGCTTGCGAGCAAACTGGTCGCGGACAGCAGGTTGTTGAGCGCTTTGAGGGCATGCCCGGCGCCGAGGTCACCGACGTGGATCACTTCGTCGCCCAGTGCCTCCAGCGCCGGCCGACAGTCGGCCAGGTCGCCCTCGGCCCCCCCGACCATGATCGTCAGCGTGCCCTCCCGGGCGCCCGTGACGCCGCCAGATACCGGCGCGTCGAGGAACCGTACGCCGTGCGCCGTGAGGCGCCCGGCCAGCGCTCGAGTCTCGGACGCGTCCGAGGAGCTCATGTCGAGCAAAAGCGTCCGAGGTTCCAGCGCCTCGAGCAATCCTTCGTCCAGCACGACCTCCCGGACGACCTGCGAATTCGGCAGGATCAGGATCACCGCTCGAGTGCCCGCGGCCACTGCCGAGAGGGTGGAGACGACGTCAACGCCCGGCTCGCCCGCCGCCCTCTCCCGCGCGCTCGCATCGATGTCGAACGCCGTGACCCGAAAGCCCGCAGCGGCGAGGCGGGCGGACATCGGCTGACCCATGTTCCCGAGACCGACGAAGCCGATCATGTCTCCCGGCCGCATAGCCCAATTTGTATACCGTCAGGCTTCGCCGGCCCGCTCTGAGCAACGCTAGGGTGGTCCCGGATCGGGCGGGTCCGCCGGCGATCAGCCGGCAGGTGTGTGCTGCCGCGGTGGTGGCACCGAGACGCCGCCCCGGAGCTCCCAGACCTCAAGTGACCTGGATAGATCGGCGCGCTTATCGTCGAGCTGCGCCAGCGCCGCGGCGAACTGGTCGCGGACCAGTGGCGAGATCGGGGCGTCGAAGTCGATCCGCTCGAACAGCGAGCTCGCGATTCGCAGATCCTTCACCATCAGCGCCAGCTGGAATCCCGCCGCATACCGCCGCGACATCGCCTCGTCGATCAGGGTGTGGGCCGTGCTGAAGTTGCGTGCCGTGCCAGCGTTGAACACCTCGAGCATCGTCTCGACGTCGATTCCGAAGCGCTCGGCGGCGACCATGGCATCGAGTGCGGCCGCGAGCCCCGCCGCGGACACGTAGTTGTTGAGCGTCTTCATCGCGTGCCCGCACCCGAGCGGGCCCGCGCGGAAGACCTGCTCGGCCATCGCCTGGAGCAGCGGCATCACCCGATCGATGGCGTCGTCGTGGCCGGCGACCATGAACGTGATCCGCCGGGTGTCTTCCCCCACCGCCTCCGGCCGGGTGACGGGCGAGTCGAGCAAAATCAAGCCAAGTTCAGCGAGCTCGCCCCCCAACTCCCGGGTGCCATACGGGTCCGAGGAACTCGTATCGACGATGATCGTCCCCGGCCTCAGCCGAAACGCGATGCCATCCTCGCCGAGTAGCGCGTTCCGGACGATCCGCCCGTTGGGGAGCATCGTGATCAGGATGCCGGCCTCGGCCAGGGCGGCCGGGTCGCCTTCGCAGCCACGACCGCCGTGGGCGGCCACGAACCGCCGCTCGCGTTCAGGGTCGGTGTCGCGAACGACGAGGTCATAGCCTGCGGCGAGGAGATTCGCCGCCATCGGCCCGCCCTGCTGGCCGAGACCGACGAAGCCGACAGCGGTTGCCTGCGGATCCATGTGGGGGTTCTCCGTCACGGGGTCGACACTGACACAGACCAGCGCCGGAAATCCAGCCGCCAAGGCCGGCGGCGACGATACGCGGGATCAGCTCGCGGGCCTCGCACGGCCAGTTTGGCCTTGTGCGGCTCCACGCTGGCGGATGCGATCAGCACGTCCGGGTTCTCGCGTCCGGCCTTCATGCACGTCGACAGCGACCACCGACTCTAGGTCGACCATCACTCGGCGGACTGCGGTTCGAGCTCGAGAGGTGGCAGCTCCACACCCGACCTCTGTCGGTGGCTTTCGAGCTTCGCGTTCCACGCCTGCGCGATCGCTGATGCGGTCCACCCTCCGTCGCAATATTCGACCGCCTCCTCCGCGGGATGGCGGTACAGGGTGAGCTTGTCGCCGCCGATCCCGATCGCCTGACCGGTTACCTCTCGAGCCGCGTCGGACGCGAGGAACACGACCAGCGGAGCGCAGTCCTCGGGCATCCCGATCGCGTGGTCCCGGCGGACGTCGGTCGGGAGGGGCTCACCGGCCGCGACCCGGTCGGCCAGGGGCGCGTACAGCGGGATGCTCGCGGTCATTCGCGTCCACGCCGTGGGGACGATTGCGTTCACCGTGATCCGGCTACGGCCGAGTTCCATCGCCCAGGTGCGGGCGAAGGCCACGATCCCCGCCTTGGCGGCCGCGTAGTTGGTCTGCCCGAAGTTGCCGAACTGGCCGGCAGGCGAGCCGACGACGATGATGCTGCCGCCTTCGCCCTGCTCGCGCATCTGAATCGCCGCCGCCCGCGCGCACGTGAACGTGCCGCGTAGGTGGGTGTGAACCACGAGATCGAAATCCTCGTCGCTCATTTTCCACAGCACCTTGTCGCGCAGGACACCCGCGTTGGTGACCATCACGTCGAGCCGGCCAAATTCGCGCACCGCGGCCTGCACGAGCGCCTCCGCCGTAGGGCTGTCTCCGACCGGCGCGACGTGAGCGAGCGCCCGCCCGCCGGCCGTGCGGATCGCCTCGGTAGTCTCGCCGGCAGCCTGGGCATCGACGTCGTTGACCACAACCGCAGAACCCGCGGCGGCCAGCGCGAGGGCGTAAGCCCGGCCGAGTCCTCGGCCGCTGCCGGTCACTACCGCAACTTTGCCATCGAGCCGCAGGTCGCTCATCAGTAGAACCGCATGAGCGAATCGGCCACCAGGGCAGGCTGCTCGGTGCGGCGCACGTCCAGCGTGAGTGTCGGTTTCACCTGCGCACGCCCGAGGATGTCAGTCACCTCTGTGCTCTGGCCGCTCGTCTCGCCGGCCGGAATGCTCTTACTGCGGCCGGAATCGACGTGGATGAAGCTGTTGTCTTCGGTGACGTCCGTCGACCGATCGACCCGCTCCCGGGTCATCTCCTGCCACTCGGTGTCGCCGAGGTGTCTGTCCGCAGCGTTGCGCAATATGGCGGTGTCGCTAACCGGTCCAGTTGCGGTCGAGATCGACATGTCCCTCTCCGGTCAAGTGTTAGGTCGCCTGATGTTGCCATCCTCGCCCATGAGTGTCGAGGGACCGTGATGAGGCCGAGCCCCGGCCGCGATCTCCTCCACGGGGTCCGCAGGAGCTGATCGCGCAGTGCCGCGAGCGGATCGCTGGGTACAAGGTCCCCGCGCTCGACTGCTAGCGCTTCGACCATGGTGTGACCGGGCGGTTTAGCGGCTGGCCATCGATGATCAAGTCGACGCGCTCGTTGAAGAACGCGATACGGCCGGTCACCTCGCGCGCTTCGCGGAGCGGCTCAGCGTAGCTCCAAGCGATGTCCTGATCACCGTCGGTCGACCAGTAGGCGGCCTCTCCTTTGTAGGCGCAGCGCGTGCGAGTCTCGCTAGGCCGAAGAGCGCCATCGACGATGTCCTCCGCCGGCAGGTAATAGCGAACCGGGAGAGGCGGCTCGAACAAGAGGTACGGAGTTGTCGATTCGGCAATCAGCGCACCACCTAGTTCGACCCGGACCGAGCGCGAGCTGTGCACGATCTCAATCCGGTGAAACGGATCCCGTGGATGCCCTACGTTCAGCTCGTCCTCCTCATACCAGGCGTCGAACGTGTCGAACTCGAGGATCACGTAGCCCTCGAGCGCCGGATCCGTCGGCCTGAACGCGACGTTCTCATGCCGCTCGTCGTCGATCCGGACGTCGAGCGACTGGCCATCGGTCGTGTGCACGCTAAAAGGGACGCTCGGGTCGTATACAGGGCGTCCAACGAGTTCGAGCGCGCGATCGGCGGACGTGGCGAGGCCGCCCGGGTCTTCGGACGAGGTCGCACGGCTGAGCTCGGCATCAATGTCGTCCGCTGGAACAGCGTATGCCGGGGTCACCCGTTTTGGTTCCCATACGAGCATCGCCCGCTTGCTGTCAATCACCGGCCGATCCGCCAGCATGGCCCGGATCCGCTTTTCGGTCGGCTCGTACCGAAGCTCAGCGAGCCGCCCCATCAACGCCTCACGCATCCTGATCGCCACCTACAAAGCGTGACATATAGCCCGCATCGGCGCGGGCATGGATGGCGCCGGGCACGGCGCCGCCATGATCAGGCCCAGGTCCAGCCGTCGTCTTCCGGATTCATCTGGGCGGCTTCCTCTGGCTAACGGTGAACCCTCACGCCCCGAGGCCCTTGACCTGCTCCCACTTCTCAAGCGCGCTGGTCACGATGCCCGCGATAGCGCGCAGGTCCTCGGGATCCGAGACGAAGTCAGGCACGGTGAACTCGGCGGCCTTTCCGTCGTCGCGATGGAGTGGAACCGTCAGCGAACCGTGCTCCTGGTCCGGCTGAAACGCCCCGTAGCTCCAGCGCTCGGCGCCTGGTATGCCGCTGACGTCCTCGCGCGCCACGTCCCCACGTTACCCGGGAACGGGATCTCCAACCGTGTCCGGTCGCTGATCGGACGCTGGTCGCCGATCGGACGCTGGTCGCCGATCGGACGCTTTAGGTCAGGCCGTGGTCTCCGACTCAGGACCGACGGCGGGCATGACCCGGCGAGGCACGAGGATCCCGAAGCCGGATCCGTACGAAGCCTCCCCTTTTTCGCGTTTACCTCCACACCGTCGGACCGAACGGTGCCCCTACGGTGCTCCGAGCCCGACCGAGACGAGCGCTGTACGAGTCGCGGACGCGGCGCCTGGGGCACTGGCCGTGACGCTCGCCAGCACGCCAAGCCGCGACAGGCGAGCGGTCTGTGCGAGTCGGATCGCCTCTGCGGGCAGTCGGAGCACGATGGAGCGGGAGGC
>JAFAZZ010000290.1 GCA_019239375.1 Solirubrobacterales bacterium
AGCAGCACCGCGATACCTCGCGACTTGGCCACGCGCATCACCTCACCCGCGACCTCACGCACCTGGCCCACGGACCCCGGCGCACTGGTGAGCTCGGGGCTCGAGAGCGTCTGCACCGAGTCGATCACGCACACCTCGGGACGCTCGTCCTCTAGCGCGGCCAGTACGCGCTCCAGGTCGGTCTCGGCGATGACGGGGATCCCGAGAGCGGCGCCGCAACACAGCCGCTGCGCGCGCATCCGGATTTGCGCCGGCGACTCCTCGGCCGACACGTACAGGGTGCGCCGGCCGGCGGCGGCCAGGTTGGCCAGCGCCATCGTCGTCAGCGTCGACTTGCCGATCCCGGGCGAGCCGCCGATCAGGACCAGCGAACCCGGGACGATCCCGCCGCCGAGGACGCTGTCGAGCTCGCCGATCCCGGTCTGGAGCCTCGCCTGCTCCTCGGCCACGACATCGGCCAAGGCGACCGGTATCGGCGCGGGGGCGCGGCGGCCCGAACGCGTGGCGCTACGGCTGCCACGGGGCTCAGGCGCCTCCTCAACCAGCGTGTTCCATTCCCCGCAGCCGGGGCAGCGTCCGGCCCAGCGCGCGGTCTCGTGGCCACAAGCCGAGCAGACGTGGACGGAGGCGGGACGGGCCATGCAGGCACGAGGCTACGCCGCGCGCCCGACATCAATACGGAACGCGCCGCGACCGGCACAGTCGCGGCACGCGCCGTAACGCTTTTGTCGAAGTGCGGGCTACCCGTCCTGCGCGGGAGCGTCGGGCGCCGAGGACTCCGCCTCGGGCTCCTCGCCCGCGTTCGAGGCGCCGACCCCGACGGGTGTCGGCTTGGGTGCCGGCTCGATGATGGTCAGCTTGACCTCGCTGTCCTCCTGAGCCTCGGTCGCCGGCTCGACCAGGACGGTCGAACCTGACGGCACCTGGGAGCGGAGCACGAAGTCGGCGAGCGGGTCCTCCACGTAGCGCTGGATCGCGCGCCGCAGCGGGCGGGCGCCCATCGCCGGATCCCAGCCCTTGTCGACGAGCAGGTCCTTCGCTGGGTCGGAGAGCTCGAGCTGGAGCTCGCGCTCGGCCATCGACTCGCGGATCCGCCGCAGCAGCAGCTCGACGATCTCCTTGATCTCGTCCTTGGCCAGCTTGTGGAAGACGATCACCTCGTCGATCCGGTTGAGGAACTCGGGCCGGAAGACCTTCTTGAGCTCGCCCATGATCCGGTTCTTCATGTCGTCGTAGGTGATCCCGGTCTCATCCTCGGTGACCGCGAAGCCGAGCGGCGTGTTGCGCGCGATCTCCGAAGCTCCAATGTTCGAGGTCATGATCACGATGCAGTGACGGAAGTCGACCGTGCGACCCTGGGCGTCGGTCAGCCTCCCGTCCTCCAGGATCTGGAGCAGGATGTTGAACACGTCCGGGTGCGCCTTCTCGATCTCGTCGAGCAGCAGCACGCTGTAGGGCTTGCGCCGCACGGCCTCGGTGAGCTGCCCGCCCTCGTCGTAGCCGATGTAGCCGGGTGGCGACCCGACCAGCCGCGAGACGGCGTGCTTCTCCATGTACTCAGACATGTCGATCCGCACCATCGTGTCCTCATCGCCGAACAGGAACTCGGCCAGCGTGCGTGCCAGCTCGGTCTTTCCGACGCCGGAGGGGCCGAGGAAGATGAACGACCCTGTGGGGCGCTTCGGGTCCTTGAGACCTGCCCGCGAGCGGCGGATGGCTTTCGAGACCACCTCGATTGCCGGATGCTGACCGATGACGCGCTTGTGCAGCTCCTCCTCCATGCGCATCAGCTTCTGCGTCTCGGCCTCCGTGAGCTTGAACACCGGGATGCCGGTCCACATCGAGACGATGTCGGCGATCTCCTCCTCGCCGATCGACGGACGCTCAGTCGACTCGCCGGCCTCCCACTGATCGGCCAGCTCGCGCTTCTTCTGCGTCAGCCGCCGTTCCTGATCACGGAGGTTGGCCGCCTTCTCGAACTCTTGGGCCTCGATCGCCTCCTCCTTGGCACGGCGAGTCTCTTCGATCTCGTCCTCGAGCTCGCGATACACCGGCGGCGAGGTCATCGACTTGATCCGCATCCGCGACGCCGCCTCATCGATCAGGTCGATCGCCTTGTCGGGCAGGAAGCGGTCCGAGATGTAGCGATCGGCCAG
>JAFAZZ010000408.1 GCA_019239375.1 Solirubrobacterales bacterium
GCCGCTCCGGGCGCGCTCGACCCGGTGTTCATCCAGCTGCTGCGCAACCTTGGCCAGCCGCTTGTCCTGAGGATCGGCGGAAACAGCACGGACGCGACATGGTGGCCGGTGCGGGGCATGTCGCGCCCGCCCGGGGTCAGTTATTCACTGACCGGCGGCTGGCTGGCCAGCGCCCGGGCGCTGGCCACCGCACTCGAGGCCAAGCTGATCCTGGGGGTGAATCTCGCCGCGGGGCGTCCACGGCTGACCCGCGCGGAGGCCGCGGCGCTCGTCCGGGGCGTTGGGGCGGCCAACCTGGCAGCGCTGGAACTGGGCAACGAACCTGATGTCTACGGCGTGTTCCCGTGGTACCGCAAGCGCGGGCAACCGGTGTTCGCCCGCACCGCGGGCTATGACCTGAACGCGTTCGTCCGCGAGCTGCGAAGCTCGTCCGTCCTCCTCCCCCGCGTGCCCCTGGCCGGCCCGGCCACCGCCGAGCTCCCCTGGCTGGCCGGCGTCTCGGCCCTGATTGCGGCCGAGCCCGGCCTGCGCATGGTCAGCGCTCACCGATACCCGATCCAGGGATGCCTGAGGGACCGTAGCTCTCCCTCCTATCCGTCGATCGCCAATCTTCTGAGCGATCGCTCCTCGACCGGCCTGGCCCAGGAGCTCGCGCCGTACGTCGTCCTCGCGCACGGTCACGGGCTGCAGTTTCGCGTCGATGAGCTGAACTCCGCAGCACTCGCCGGCTGCCTGAGCCGCTCGGGCGTGAGCAACACCTTCGCCTCCGCTCTGTGGATGCTCGACGCGCTGTTCAACCTGGCCGATGCCGGCGTTGACGGCGTGAACATCCACACCCTGCCCGGCGCCGCCTACGAGCTGTTCACGTTCCGGCGCGGCCCGGCCGGCTGGCAGGCCTTCGTCCACCCGGACTACTACGGGCTGATGATGTTCGCCCGGGCTTTCCCGCCCGGCGCGCGGCTGCTCCCGGTCTACACCGGCGCCGGCCCGCTGAAGGTCTGGGCGACGCGCGGGACCGACGGCCGGACCCGGGTGACGTTGATCAACGAGGACGCGCGGCCGCGCCACGTCGAGCTCCAGCTCCCGTTCGGTGGCGGCCAAGCCGAGCTCGAGTGGCTGCGCGCCCCAGGCATCGCCGCCACGGACGGGGTGACGCTCGGTGGACAGACCTTCGGCGCGCAGACCGACACGGGGCGCCTCGCCGGGACGTCGGTCACGCAACCGGTCGTGCAGCTGCTCGGTTGGTCCTCGATCGAGCTCCCGCCCTATAGCGCGGCCTTGCTGACGCGCTAGAGGAGTCGCACAGGAACGCGAGTCGCTACACGCCGGTCTTGTGCAGCTCGCGGTACACCTCGCGAGCCAGCTTGCCCGGGATCCCGGGGACGGCCTCGAGTTCCTCGCGCGAGGCGGCCAGAATCGCGTCCGGAGAGCCGAAGTGGTTGAGCAGCGCGCGCTTACGGGCCGGCCCCACACCCGGCAGTTCATCGAGGATGGATGCGGTCATCGCCCGGTCGCGTCGGATGCGGTGGTGGGTGATCGCGAACCGGTGGGCCTCGTCGCGGACGCGCTGCAGCAGCTGAAGCTCGACCGTGTCGTGGGGCAGCCGCAGCGGCTCGCTCGAACCCGGCGTGAACACCTCCTCGATGCGCTTGGCCAGCGAGATCACAAACACC
Source organism: Solirubrobacterales bacterium (assembly GCA_019239375.1). Lineage (GTDB taxonomy): Bacteria > Actinomycetota > Thermoleophilia > Solirubrobacterales > Solirubrobacteraceae > Palsa-465. The sequence goes on from JAFAZZ010000408.1 coordinate 1,674, forward strand.
GCGCGCTCGCGGAAGGCGTGCAGTGCCCGCAGCCCGGCCGAGAGCTGGCCCCTGCCGCCGTCGATCACGATCAGGTTGGGAAGCGCGGCGAAGCTCGGGTCGTAGTCCTTATCGTGGGGTGACAGGTCGCGCTGGCGCTCCCACTGGGCCAGCCGGCGCGAGAGCACCTCCTCCATGGCTGCGAAGTCGTCCGGCTCCCCGATCCTTCCCGCGCCGTTGCCATCGCCGTGGCTGTCGATGTCTCCGCGGATCTTGAACCGCCGGTAGTCGGACTTCTTCGGCGCGCCGCCCTCGAATACCACCATCGAGGCCACGGTGTTGGTGCCCATCAGCGTGGAGATGTCGAAGCACTCGATCCGCAGCGGGAGCGCATCCAGGCGGAGCGTCTGTTGCAGCCCGTCGAGGGCTTCCACCCGCTGCTGGCGCCGGCGCTCGGAGCGCAGACGCTCCTGGTCCAGGGCGAGCCTGGCGTTGCGCTCGGCCAGCTCGAGGATCCGCCGCTTGTCCCCGCGCTCGGGCGCCCGGATCTCCACCATCCCGCCACGGCGGGTGGTGAGGGCCTCCTTCAGCGCGTCGGTGGCGGCCAGCTCGTGCTGGACGATCAGGAGCGGCGGGACCATCATCGCGCTCGTGTAGTACTGGAGGATGAACGCCTCGGCCACTTCGCCGATCCCTCCGTGCGCCTCGTTGTCGAGGTAGAAGCTCTGGCGATCGGACAGCACGCCGTCACGCACCTGGAACACCTGCGCGTTGGCCTCGACCTCGTGCACCGCCACCGCGATCGCGTCGAGGGTCCCGGTCGACTCGTTGGCCACCCGCTGGCGCTCGAGCAGCGAGTGCACCGCCCGCAGCCGGTTGCGCTCCCGCGCCGCGTCCTCGAACCGCTGCTCCGCCGCGGCCTCCCGCATCGAACGGGCGAGCGAGCGCTCGATGTCCCGGTAGCGCCCGGACAGGAAGTCGATCACTCCGTCGATCCCGTTCCGGTACTCCTCGCGGGTTACGTAGCCCACGCAGGGCGCCTCGCAGCGCTTGATGTAGTAGTCCAGGCACGGGGAGCCGCTGCGCCGGCCCGGCTCGGGCCCCTCACATGAGCGGAACATGAACACCTTGCCCAGCACCTCAAGCGTGGAGCGGACTCGTTTGGCGTTGCTGTAAGGGCCGAAGTAGGCACGGTCGCGGCGATGGCGCTCGCGCGTGAAGTACACCCGGGGGAAGTCCTCATCGAGCGAGATCGCGATGTAGGGATAGGACTTGTCGTCGCGCAGGCGGATGTTGAAGCGCGGCTTGTATTGCTTGATGAAGTTCTGCTCAGCCAGCAGCGCCTCGGCCTCGGTGTGCACGACCAGCGCCTCGACCTGGTCGATCATGTCGACCAGGTCCTTACCTCCACGCGTGCTCGGATTGGAGAAATGCGACGCCACCCGCTTGCGGATCGACTTGGCCTTGCCGACGTAGATGACCTTGCCTCGCTCGTTGCGGAACAGGTAGACGCCCGGCTCGTCGGGCAGTTCGCGACGCCGATCGGCGGGGACTACGGACACGCCTTCGAGGATAGGCCCGGCACCCCAGGCGCGGCATGCCGCTCCCGTCGCCCTGCCCCGCTACTCTGATCCCGGCTTACTCGATGGCCACGCGCTCCGCCAGCACCCCCACCGATCTGAGCTTCGCCCAGCTCCTGCGGGCCCACGGCCTGCGCGCCACCGCTCAGCGCCGGGCGATCTACAGCGTGTTCGCCGACGCGGCCAGGGCGGACGCCGCCAACGCGCACCTCAGCGCCGAGGAGGTCTTCCAGCAGGCTCGCCTTCATCTCCCCGAGCTCTCCCGCGCCACCGTGTACAACGCGCTGGGCGAGCTGGTCGAGGCCGGGTTGCTCGGGCTCGTCGAGGGGCCGGGGCCGCGCCGCTTCGACGCCAACGTCGCCCCACATCACCACTTCCGCTGCCGGCACTGCCACGAGCTGCACGACGTCGAGCTCGCACACGTCGACGTCACCTTGCGCGAGCGCGGCTTCCATGTGGAGAGTTCGCACGTGCTCCTCGAGGGGCTGTGCCCGCGGTGCGCCGCCGACGCCCCGGCCGACCTGCGCTAGCGGACCCGCTTCCCAACCGTCCGGTCGACCGCTCCCCGCGGGTCAGCCAGGCGCTCAGTCCTTCCGCGCGGACCAGAGGACCGCGAAAACCGCGTAGGCCGACCCGCCGAGCAGGAGGAGCCACGCCACCGATCCGGCGCCGCTCCCCAGCAGCCGCGAGGTGGCGGTCAGCGTGAGCGCAGCCACCCCGAGCGCCACGTAGAGCAAGGCGCGTCGCCGATCGCCCAGCGAATAGAGCTGGACGCGGCGCTCGCGGTAGCTGAGCGAGGCGAACCACACCAGCGTGCCGAGGAAGGCCAGCGTCACCGCCTGGATGGCGACGTTCGCCGCGGTCACGCCGCCCTGGATGAGCGCGACCAGCGCCGCGATCGCAAGCACGATCAGGATGTTGCGAACTGTCGTATTCACCGAGACTTCAGCGTACCGCGGCGTGGCTTTCCTCGGGAGCGGGAATGTAGCTCCCCTCGGGAGCGGGAACGCCCGCACCCGGGCCGGCGACTTCAGCCGCCTCCCCCACTCGCTCAGCCGCGAACCGGTAGCCGACCCCGAAGTGCGTATGGACGTAGCGCCAGGCGGGCGAGACGGCCTCGAGCTTGGTCCGCAGCTTGCGCACGAACACATCCACCGACCGGTCTCCCCGGGCCATCGTGTAGCCCCATACGCGCTGGTAGATGTCCTCGCGCTCCAGCACCCGCCCGTCTGCGGCGGCCAGCTGGCGCAGCAGCTCGAACTCCTTGCGGGAGAGCGAGGCGGCCTGCTCGCCTACATAAGCGTCGTAGCGATCGGGCCGGATCGCGAGCTCGCCCGCCCCGATCGTGGCCTCCTCCAGGGGCAGCTCGCCGGCGCGCCGCCGGCGCAGCACGGCCTGGATCCGCGCCACCAGCTCCTCGGGATGACAGGGCTTGGTGACCCAGTCGTCGGCGCCCGCCCGCAGCCCCTTCACCCGCTCTGACACCGTGACGGGCGCGCTGCATACCAGCAGAGCCAGCCCCGGCAGCGCGGCGGCCACCCGCTCGAGGTACTCGAGTCCGGTCAGCCGGGGATTGACGATCAGCGCGTGGAGCCGCAGCGCGGACAGGTGGCCGGCGTCCGGGGGGAAGGCCAGCACCTCGATCTCCCAGCGCAGGGCGCCCAATCTGCGCTCGAGAACGGTGAGCAGCCCGCTGTCGTCATCGATCAGCGCAACCCGGATCGGCGATGGATCGCTGAACGGCGGTGCCATCGTTGCCTGCCAGTGTAGAGAGCATCGCCGACGCCGCCCGCGGGCTTCCGGGAGCGACGTCACCCGCCTCGTGCGGCGCGAACGTGTCCGCGGGCCGCCGCTGCGGTATGGCCAGGCCGACCACGACGCCCAGCGACAGCGCCACCGCGCAGGCCGCGAAGGCGATCGTGAACCCCTGCGCGGACGGGTATCCGGAAACGCCCACGCTCCCGGCCAGAATCGAGGCCGTCGCGGCGCCGCCGAACGCGCCACCGACCGTTCGTGTCACGGTGTTCACTCCGGTCGCCACGCCCGTTTGCGCCGGCCCCACGTTCTCGATGATCAGGTTCACCATCGAGGCGAAGGCGAGCCCTATGCCGGCGCCGAGGAGCAGCGCCGCCAAGTAGATCTCCCAACGCTCGGTCCGGGCGGTCGCGAGCAGGACGTACGAAGCACAAGTCAGCGCCGCGCCGGCCAGCAGCGGCGGCTTGGATCCGAAGCGCTTCTCGAGCCGGCCTGTCTGAGCGCCGGCGAGCAGCATCGCGAGCGTCGAGGGGACGAGGAACAACCCGGCGCCCGTAACCGAGGCGCCAAAGCCGTAGCCGGCGCGCGTCGGAGTCTCGACGTACTCGGGCAGCAGGATGAACGAGGCGTACATCCCAAAGCCGAGCAACAGCGCCACCGAGTTGGTCGTCCACACCCCGCGAATCCGCATCATCCGCATGTCGACGAGCGGGTTTGGACTCCGCGCCTCGCTTCGCACCCACGCCACCAGCAGCGCCAGGCCCACCGCCAAGACGCCAAGCGTCCGGGCCGACAGCCATTCCCACACCGGCGCTTCGCTCACGGCCAGGAGAACGGCGGCGAGCCCGCCGGACATCAGCGCGGCACCGGCCCAATTCACCCGCCCCGGCACCCGCACCGGTGACTCGGGCACGAACAGGTGGACAGCGACCGTGGCGGGCACGAGCACCGCCAGCGGCGCCCAGAACAGCCAGTGGTAGGACAACCCCTGGACGATTGGCCCGGCCAGGACCACGCCGGCGCCACCCCCCACCCCGGCCAGAGCGGACATCACGCCGACGGCTCCCGCCACCCGCTCGCGCGGGAACTCGTCACGGATGATCCCGAACGCGAGCGGGAACACGCCTCCTGCTGCGCCCTGGATGACCCGGCCGACGAGCATCACGGCTAGCGAGGTCGCAAGCGCCGACACGATTGTGGCCGCGCACAGGAGCACGAGGACCGCGACGAGCAGGCGCTCCTTGCCGTACATGTCGCCCAGTCGCCCGATCAGGGGCGTGGCGATCGACGCGCTCAGCAAGTAAGCCGTAAGCACCCAGCTGACCGCGTTGACTGAGGTGTGCAGGGCGCGCTGGATGTCGGGCAGCGCCGGAGCGACAAGCGACTGCAGCAGCGCATACGACACCGCGACCAGGGCGAGCAGTGCAAACGTGGCGTTGTAGGGCCGGCGCACCGGCCCGACGTGCTCGGTCATGCGCCTCGAAGCTATCAGCGGGGTTGCGGCGGCGCCTCACCTCTCACGACGATCACCTCTTCCTCGTCGTCCTCCAGCAGCATGCCCTGCGCCCGCAGCCACTCGACGCGCGCCCGCAGGCGAGGGCCGAGCGCGCCGCGGTGGCGGTATACGACCTCGGCGCGCAGGCCGCTCGCCGCGAGTGCCTCGAGCGTCTCGAGCTCACCGCACACCGACGAGTGGACGAGCAGCAGTACCCCGCCGGGCGTCAAATGGTCGCCCACCTGGGCGCAGATGCGGTCCAGAAACGCGCGTCCTCGTGGACCGGCGTCGATTGCGCGCGCCAGGCCCCGCTGGGGCAGCTCCTCGTCCGGATGGGGCAGGTACGGCGGATTGGACACGATCACGGCGAACCTTTGCCCCGCCACCGGCTCGAACAGATCGCCCCGGAGGGCCGTGACCCGCACGCCGTTCAGACGGGCGTTGAGGCGAGCGGACAGCACTGCGCGCCGCGACACGTCGACGGCCACGGTGGGCGACCCGGTGAGCGCAGCAACGACGGCGAGATGGCCGCTCCCGGTGCACAGGTCGAGCACGTCCACACCCGGTCCGAGCCGCTCCCGCCGCAGCCGGTCGGCGAGCATGTAGCTGTCGCTGGGCGGTTGGAAAACGCCTGGCAAGGGCAGAAGGCGCACGGCGTGAGCTCTCCTACCGTGAGCACCGAGAAGGCAAACCCACTCCCCACCGCCGCTGAGCTGCGTGCGCGATTCGACGCCGCCCCGTCGTACACCGTGGGAATCGAGGACGAGGTGATGGTGCTCGACCCCGGTACGTTCGAGCTGACCCCCCGCGCGCCCCAACTCCTGATGCGCGCGAAGAACGACCCGCGATTCAAGCTCGAGCTCCCGGTCGCCCAGCTCGAGATCATTGTTTTTCCGAGCGCGACCGTGCCCGAGGCGGCCCGGGCGCTGCTCGAGGGGCGGCGCGATCTGGCGACACGGGCCGACGGGTTGGTCCGCCTGGCCAGCGCTGGCGTTCATCCCACGAGCTCCGGCGCCGGAGAGCTGAATCAAACGCCGCGCTACCGGCGGACGATCCGCGAGTACGGCGAGATCGCCCGGCGCCAGCTCGTGTGCGCGCTCCAGGTCCATGTCGCGGTACCGGGGGCCGATCGCGCGCTCGCCGTATACAACGCCGCGCGCGACTACCTGCCGTGGCTGGCGGCGCTGGGCGCCAACGCCCCGTACTACGAGGGACGCGACACCGGTTTGGCCTCGGTCCGGGCGAAGATCGGCGAGTTGCTGCCCCGCCAGGGCGTGCCGCCGGCGATCGCCAGCTGGGAGGACTACGCCGGCGCGCTCGCCTGGGGTGCGGCCAGCGGCACGTTTCCGGACCCAAGCAGCTGGTGGTACGAGCTGCGCCCGCACCCACGTTGGGGGACGCTGGAGCTGCGCGTGCCCGATGGTCAGACCACCGTGGCCGGCGCGGCCGCGATCGCCGCGGTGGCGCAGGCGTTGATGGCCTGGTTGGGCGAGCGCCACGACGGAGGCGAACTGCCGCCAGCCACGCCCACGTGGCGGATCGAGCAGAACCGCTGGTCGGCCTGCCGATACGGGGTCGAAGGCGACATGGCGGACCTCGACAGCGGTGCCGCTCGGACAACCCGCGCGTGCCTGCACGAGCTGCTCGACGCGCTGGAGCCGATCGCGGCGCGGCTCGGCGCCGCGGCCGAGGTCGACCACGCCCGAAAGCTGGTCGACGTCAACGGCGCGATAGCCCAGCGCCGGGTCGCGGAGGAGGCGGGCGTCGCCGCCGTTGGTGGCTGGCTCGCCAACCAGTTCCTTGAGCCGTGGCCACGGTAGATTGAAGCTCCGATGCCCAGGCTTCCATCACCGCGGGGTCCGGTCAGCGAGCTGCTCTTGACCCGGCTGCCAGACGAGCCAGCGACGATCCCCCCCGTTGAATGCTGCCCGACCGATGACCCGCTGAGCGACGAGGACCTCCAGCTCGCGCTCTACCTCTGCTATGAGCTCCACTACCGCGGGCTGCCCGGGGTCGACGACCGCTGGGAGTGGGAGCCGTCACTGCTCGCGCTTCGGCGCGAGCTCGAGCGCGCGTTCGAGCACGCGTTGCTTGCCGCGGTTCCGCGCATGCCCGCGTCCGTGCCGGCGCACGAGATTGACCTCGCCCTGCGCGCCATCGCGGAGGAGGACGGGCCGTCGCTGTCCTCCTACATCAGGATCAGTGCCGGACTCGACGAGGTTCGCGAGTTTGTCGTGCATCGGTCCGCCTATCAGCTAAAGGAGGCCGATCCGCACACGTGGGCGATCCCTCGGCTCTGGGGCGCTCCCAAGGCGGCGCTGATCGAGATTCAGCACGACGAGTACGGCTCGGGCCGGGTCGAGTGGATCCACGCCGAGCTGTTCGCCCGTGCCATGCGTGCCCTCGGGCTTGACCCAGAATACGGCGCTTATCTAGACATCATTCCCGGGGTCACCCTGGCTACGGTCAACCTGATGTCGATGTTCGGCCTTCACCGTCGCTGGCGGGGCGCGATCGTCGGGCACCTGGCGCTGTTCGAGATGACCTCTTCGATCCCCAACCGCCGCTACGCCGACGGCATCAGGCGGCTCGGCTTCGACGCGGAGGCGACGCTCTTCTTTGATGAGCACGTCACGGCCGATGCGGTGCACGAAGCGATCGCCGCCGTCGATCTGGCCGGCGGCCTTGCCCATCAGGACGAAAGCCTCGGGGCTGACATCGTCTGGGGGGCGCGCGCACTCGGTCATCTCGACGAGCGCTGGGCCGCGCACGTGCTGCGATGCTGGGGCGAGGGTCGCACCTCGCTGAGGCGCGGACCGGCGGCGCTCGAAGGTGACGCCGTGGCCAATCCGGCCGTGGCCGCGGGCTGATGTCCGAGACGCCGACCGTATCCGTGGCCAGAGTGCGGCCGGCCGCCGGCGAGACTCCCAAGCGCATCGGCATCGTCGTTCACCCCAGCCGGAGCATCGATCGCCCGCTCCGCCTGCTCAGAGAATGGGCCCAGGAGCACGGCGTCGACTTGGTGCAGATCCCCGCCGCGTACAGCCAGCGGCGCGTCGCCGAGGAGTCGGATCCCAGCGAGTCCGACCTGATCGTGTCGATCGGCGGCGACGGCACCACGCTGGCGGCTCTCCGCAGTGCCGCGATCGCGCAGCGTCCGGTGATGGGAATTGCGTGCGGGAGCCTGGGCGCGCTCGCCACCGTGGCGGTCGACGACGTCCCGCGCTCGCTCGAGCGTTTCAGCGCCGGCGAGTGGCAGCCCCGCCGTTTCCCCGCCCTGTCGGTTGTGCACGGGGGCGCCGAGCCGCTGTTCGCGCTCAACGACCTTGCCGTGGTCCGCGCCGGTGGGGGCCAGGTGCGAGTGACCGCACACGTCGACGGCAGCATGTTGACCCGCATCGCCGGTGACGGAGCCGTCGTGAGCACGCCCATCGGTTCAAGCGGCTACACGATTTCGGCCGGCGGTCCGCTGCTCGCGACGGGGCTCGACGGGTTCGTATTCACCCCGCTGCCCAAACACGGCGGCTTCTGCCCGCCGCTGGTGATCGGCCCGCGCTCGCAGTTGCTGCTTGACGTCGCTGCCGGCTTCGGTGGCGCGCGGCTCGAGATCGATGGCCAGGTAGCCGGAGAGCGGGTGCGTTCGCTGACGATCTCGTTTCGCGAGGGGGTGGCGACCATGGTCAGCTTCGTCGATCAGGAGACGCTGCTGGCCGGCCTGCGGCGACGACGGATAATCCTCGACAGCCCGCGCGTGGCCGGGGACGTCGCCAGCGGCGAGCGCTCGGGCTGCCCGGACTGAGCGTGGGTCAGGTGCCCGCGCCCGGCGCCCGGAACCCGATCAGCTTGTGCGTACCGTCACAGAATGGTCGCAAGCGTGACTTGCCGCACCGGCACAGCGCGATGGGGTCCTGTCGGCGGGCGATCGGAGAGCCGTCGGGCCAGGTCAGCTCGACAGGCCCGCGCACCAGCAGCGGCCCGTCCCGGTAGGGGGTGATGATCACGGCATCCTTGGCGGACATGCGATGACCGTACCCCTGATCCGGGCCTTCACGCAGCGTCGGGCCGGAGGAAACAGGACCGCCACCCGCAGACCCTCCTCCGCGGGCGCGTTCGGCGGCGCGGTCTCGACCAGGTCACCGTCAGACGGTTAGCCGGCCAGCCTCTCCCAGCGCGTGTACAGCTCGTCGACCGCCTGCTTGGCCTTCTCATGTCGAGCGGTGGCGCGCGCCGTGCGCTGGGGCGTCGACCAGGCGGCGGGATCGGACAGCTCCTCCTCGAGCGCTTTCAGCGACGCCTCCGCCTGCTCGATCTCGCGCTCCAGGCGCTGCTGCTCACGCGCATAGTCGGGTTGGCTCGCCGTGCGGACCGATTTCCCGCGC
>JAFAZZ010000067.1 GCA_019239375.1 Solirubrobacterales bacterium
GGGGGAGGAGATCTCCCACGAGGAGATCGTCACCGCGCTCAAGGACGGGACCAACCACGGCGACATCTTCCCCGTCACGTGCGGCGTCGCCACGCGCAACCTGGCCACCAACCGCGTGCTCGACGCGATCGTCGAGGACCTCCCCTCGCCGGTCAAGCACGGCGGTTTGGACGTGGGCGAGGTGACGCTCGAGCCGGTCGAGGACAAGGAGATGTTCGCCTACGTGTTCAAGACCCGCGCGGACCCGTTCGCGGGCCGGATCAACATGTTCCGCGTGTACCAGGGCGTGGTCAAGCAGGACTCGCAGGTGCTGAATACCCGCAGCCACACCAAGGAGCGGATCGGCACCTTGCTGACCTTCGAGGGCACGGGCACCGGGCACCCGACCGAGTTCGGACCCGGCGACATCGGCGCGGTGGCCAAGCTCAAGGAGACCAGGGCCGGCGACTGGCTGGCCGCGCGCGACGAGCCGATCAGCATGCCGTCGGTCAGGCTGCCCGCGCCGGTCATGGCTTTCGCAGTCGAGCCAAGGAGCAAGGGCGACGAGGAGAAGGTGTTCACCGCCCTGCGCCGCCTCCAGGAGGAGGACCCCACGATCGACCTGCACCGCGACGAGCAGACCGGCGAGCAGATCGTGGCCGGGCTCTCGCAGGTCCACGTCGAGGTGATCGTCGAGCGGCTGAAATCTCGCTTCGGCGCCGAAGTGAACCTCAACCCACCGCACGTGCCCTACCAGGAGACGATCCGCAAGGGCGCCAAGGCGCATGGGCGCCACAAAAAGCAGACCGGGGGCCGGGGTCAGTTCGGCGACGTCCACATCGAGGTCGAGCCGCTCCCGGTGGGGGACGGCTTCGAGTTCGTCAACGCCATCAAAGGCGGCGTCGTGCCGTCAGGATTCATCCCGGCGGTCGAGAAGGGCGTGCTCGAGGCGATGCAGGAGGGCGCGGTGGCCGGCTACCCGGTCAAGGACGTGCGCGTTCGTCTGTACGACGGCTCCTACCACACCGTCGACTCCTCGGAGATGGCCTTCAAGCTGGCCGGCTCGCTCGCCATGAAGCAGGCCATGGAGCAGGCCGCACCGGTGCTGCTCGAGCCGATCATGCTGATCACGATCAGCGCGCCCGAGGACGCGGTGGGCGACGTGATAGGCGATCTGAACTCGCGCCGGGGCCGCCCGCTCGGAATGGAACCGGTCGGAGCCGGGATGACCGAGGTCAAGGCCGAGGTGCCGATGGCCGAGGTGCTCTCCTACGCTCCGGATTTGCGCTCGATCACCGGCGGCCAGGGTGAATTTACGATGGAGTTCCTCCGCTATGAGGAGGTTCCCGGACACCTTGCCGGCAGAGTCGTCGAGGAGGCGAAAGCGGAGAAGGAAGCGGTTAGAGCTTGAGGCCAGGGATGCCGACCCGGACGCACTCGCGCGCAACGCACGCGCGTTCGGGATGGCGCCCGGCCGACTTCCTTCGGTACAGTCGCACGGCGTGGCCACCAAGGACATACGTCCGTCGACCGCCATCGTCATCTGCGACGTGTGCGGGAGGACGCTGCTGCGCGGTGAGCACGCCGAGATTTACATCGACGGCGGCGCGCGGCGGTCGGTCTGCGACCTGTGCAAGCCGAGGGCGCTGCACGAGGGCTGGCTCAAGGAGGGCACGGTGCCCACGTACGACGCCAGCCAGGACGCCTCGAGGCGGCGCGGCGGGTTTCTGAGCCGGCTACGGCTGCGGCGCGAACGCGAGCGCGTGCCCGAGGACCCCGTCCCCGACATACCGGTGGGCGAGGCCGAGCCCGAGCCGCCTCCGCCGCGCCGGCGCCAGCGGGAGCCCGCCACGCGTGAGTCGCGCCGGCGCGAGCGCGAGCCCGCCGCGCGTGAGCCGCGACACGTTCGGGCCGTGCCAATGGGAGCCGAGCAGAGAATCGCCGCCGCGATCGAGGTGTTCAACGACTCCGAGCATCGACGGACCGTGGCCGGCGTGGCCCGGTCACTGGGCGCACCGACCGTATCGATACACCCGGATGACGATCATCGGAGCGTGGTGGAGATCGTGGCCTCCTGGGAGCTCTGCTGGTACCGCTATGAGGTGGACCTCTCGGACGAAGAGCCGGTCGTGCGCGTCGCGGCCCAGGGGTACGAGCTGGACGAGCTCAGCCCGCGCCAGCGCCAGCCGAACGCCTCCTACGACCAGCACGGGGCGCTGGGTCCCATCGCCGGATGAAGGCGCAGGGGCCGAGCCTCGGATCCGGGCACAGACACCAGAATTCACGTCACTCGTTACCGGGTCGGCGCGGGCTTGGCGTCCTAGACACACGTTCGATGGTGGGCGCGCCCGACCCTGTCTAGCATCCCCGCGGATGATCTACTGCGTCGTCCCCGAGGAGCTCGCCGGCGAGCTGCTCCCCAAGCTCGAGCGCTACTACGCCGACGATCCGGGCGTGGAGGTGATCGTCGACCGCCGCAAGACCTCGCGGCGGCGCCGCGCCTCATCCGGCGGCGGAAATCGCTCCGTGCGTGACCGGCGCCGCCCGCGGGTCCCAGGCGAGCTGCCCGAGCTCGCCACCGAGTAGCGGCTCGTTTGCAGCTGGTCCTTCGCGTCGACGGCGGCGCGCGCGGCAACCCGGGGCCAGCGGCGATCGGCGTGGTGATCTCTGCTCCGAGCGGAGAGGTGCTGGACGAACTCGCCGAGGCGATCGGCGTGGCCACCAACAATGTCGCCGAATACCGGGCGGTCCTGCGCGGACTCGAGCGGGCGCGCGCGCTCGGCGCCACCGAGGTCGAGATCGTGAACGACTCGGAGCTGGTGGCGCGCCAGCTGACCGGCGCCTACAAGGTCAAGCATCCCGCGATGAAGCCGCTCCATGCCGCGGCGATAACCGCGTTGCGTGGCTTCGAGAACTGGCGGGTCCGGAGCGTGCCCCGTGCCCAGAACGCCCGGGCGGACGAGCTGGTCAACCAGGCGCTGGACGCGCCGGCCTGACGTCTGCCCGCGCCACGCGGGTTCGGGTGCGCTGCCCGCGCCACGCAGCCGCGGTGCCCGCCCACGCAGGTGCGCTGGCCCCCGCCACGCAGGTGCGCTGGCCGTCGCCACGCAGGTGCGCTGGCCGTCGCCACGCAGGTTTTTGGTGCGGCGGGCGGAGGGTACGCTAGGGCTCGTGAGCAGCGTGGCGCCAGCGGATCCGGCAAGACGGCTTCTCGAGCGCCGCACCGGCCATCCCGTCATCAGCCTCTACCTGGATCTCGATCCCGAGCGCTTCGCCACAGCGCCGGCTCGCGCGGCCCAGATTCGCTCGCTGATCGACCAGGCGGCGCGCGAACTCGACGCCGCCGACGGCCTCGGACACGACGATTTGGTCACGCTCAGAGCCGACCTGCGGAGGATCGATGACTACCTGAATTCACGCGAGCCGCCGTTCCGTGGCGCGGGCGCGCTGGGCCTGTTCTGCTCGGGCCAGGACGACCTGTTCGAGGTGATCCAGCTGCCGCGGCCGACGGCCGGACGGGTGGTGATCGGCCGCTCGCCCTATGTCGAGCCGCTCGTCGCGGTCCTCCAGCAGCGGCGCTGGCTCGTAGCGCTCGTCAACCGGCGCGCGGGGCGCGTTCTCGGCGGCCCGCTCGATCGGCTCGAGGAGCAGGCCAACTTCGACGAGTACGTCCACGGACAGCACGAGCAGGGCGGCTGGTCGCAGGCCCGCTACGAGCGCAGCGTCGAGAAGGACACCGACGACCATCTGCGGCGAGTGGCCGAGGCGGTCAACGAGCGCTGGCGTTCGGAGCGCTTCGAACGCGTGGCCCTGGGCGGGCCGGTGGAGATCGTGCCGCGCATCGAGGCCCAGCTGGCCGCCGAAGTGAAGGCGTGCGTCGTCCCGAAACGGGTCGAGGTCGATCTCTCCAGTGCGGGAGACCGCGACATCCGGCACGCGCTCGCCAAGGTCGTGCTCGAGGACGAGAAGCGGACCGAGCGGGAGGCGCTCGACCGCCTGGCGGCCGGCGTGGGCAGCGGCGGCCGCGGCGTGGGTGGCCCGGAAGGCACGCTCGAGGCCCTCAACGAGCGGCGAGTCCAGACCTTGCTGCTCGAGCCCGGATTCGACCAGCACGGCGCACGCTGTCAGACCTGCGGCCTGTTGATGCTCGAGTCCGGCGGCCGCTGCCCGGCCGACGGCGGCCCAGTCGAGGAACTCGACCATCTGCGCGAGGCTGCGATCGAAGCCGCCCTGGGCCAGGGAGCCGAGGTGATGATCGTCCGGCACTACCCGGACCTCGGGCCTCTGCGAGGCATCGGCGCGCTCCTGCGGTTTTAGGGCCGCTACCCTCTCGACCGTGAACGATCCCCTGAGCGAGCTGAGCGCGCGGCTCGAGGAGGCGGCGCAGCAGCTGCGTGCCCCGGACATCGAGGTGGGCGACGCGCTCGCATTGATCGAGGAATGCGCTCGCCTGGCGGCCGAGGCCAGCTCTCAAGTCGATCAGCGGACGCGGGCGGCCCTCGAGCCGTTGCCGGACCTGCCCGGTCAGCTGCCCCTGCCGACGTCATAGTGCTGCGCGCGGCCAGCGAGCAGGACCGCTCCGCCTCGGGTCCGGCTCCGGGATATCCCGAGCATCTTCGCGCCGCGGTCGAGACCCGGCTCGAATCGCTGCGCTTCGGGACCGCTGCCGAGGCGGCCGGACTTGAGCAGGCGATGCGCTATTCGCTGCTGGCCGGGGGCAAGCGCATCCGGCCCGTACTGACGCTGGCCACGGCATCCGCGATCGGCCGCGATCCCGAGTGGGTGCTTCCGCTGGCAACGTCGATCGAGCTGATCCACACCTACTCGCTGATCCACGACGACCTGCCGGCGATGGACGACGACGACCTGCGGCGCGGGCGGCCAACGTGTCATCGGGCATTCGGCGAGGACGTCGCAATCCTGGCCGGCGACGGGCTCTACGCCGAGGCGTTCGTGCTATTGCTCACCCGCCAGCAGGCAGAACCGACGCGGCTGTTGGCGGCCGCAGCCGCGCTTGCTCGGGCCACCGGAGCGCAGGGCATGGTTGCCGGTCAGTACATCGACGTGGCCGGCACAGCCGAGCCTGACCCCTCCGGGTTGCGCCGGCTGCACGAGCTCAAGACCGGCCGACTGATCGCCGCCAGTGTCGAATGCGTCCTGCTCCTGGCCGGGCTCCAGGACGCTGAGAGAGTTAACAGCTTCGAGCGGTTCGCCAGGGAGCTCGGGGTACTTTTTCAGATCGTGGACGACATCCTCGACGTCACGGGGTCCCCGGAGACGCTCGGCAAGCAGCAGGGATCAGACGAGCGCCTCGGCAAGCGCACGTACGTGACAGAGTTCGGCCTGGACGGCGCGCGCGAGCTAGTCGCTGAGGCGCACACGCGCGCCCGTGCCGCGCTCGCGCAGGCAGCCGGGCGGGCCGGACCTCATACCACCGCCGACCTCGAGCAGATCACCGATTTCATCGCCACCCGATCCTTCTGATGACCCTTCTCGACCGAATCGATAAGCCGCAGGACCTGCACGAGCTCAGTGATGAGGAGCTCCAGCTCGTCGCCCAGGAGGTGCGCGAGCACATCATTGACACGGTGGGTGAGATCGGCGGGCACTTTGGCGCGAACCTCGGCGCGTGCGAGATCGCGGTCGCTCTACACTCGGTGCTCGACTCGCCGCGCGACAAGATCCTCTGGGACGTCGGCCATCAGGCCTACCCACACAAGGTCCTCACCGGCCGGCGCGACCGGCTGGACACGATCCGCAAGTACCGCGGCCTGGCGCCGTTCTGCTCGATTGCGGAGTCCGAGCACGACGTCATGGGCGCCGGGCACGCCTCGACCGCCATCGGCTACGCCGTCGGGATCAAGGAGGCGATGCGGCGCGGCCACGGCGAGGACGGTCACGTGGTGGCCGTGGTGGGCGACGGTGCGATGACCGGGGGGGTCGCGTTCGAGGCGGTCCACCAAGCCGGCGGCGAGGGGACGCCGATCGTGGTCGTGCTCAACGACAACGGCATGTCGATCGCGCCGAACGTCGGCGCGCTCTCGCGCCACTTCAATCGCATCCGCCTGAATCCGAAGCTGTGGCGAGCCCGCGAGGGCTTCGAAGAGGGCCTGACCAAGCTACCAGTCGGCATCGGGGCGGCGTTCGAGCGCTTCGGTCCGCACGTCAAGGAGTCGATCAAGGCGTTCTGGGCGCCGGGGTTGTGGTGGGAGGAGCTCGATTTTGCCTACATCGGGGTGATCGACGGTCACGACGTGCGGGCGGTGAGGCGGGCGCTGCGCGAAGCGCTGATCGCCCAGCGCCCGGTCGTCATCCACTGCGCCACGGTCAAGGGCAAGGGGTTCGCGCCTGCCGAGGAAGGCGGCCTCGAGGGCATGGAGAAATGGCACGCCGCCAAGCCCAAGTCGATCTCGGGGGGCGTGCCGGCGGCCGCGGCCGCGAAGCCGGCGCAAGCCGAGCCCGCGCCGCCGCAATACACGTCGGTGTTCGGGAACGCGCTGGTCGAGGAATGCCGGCGCGACCAACGTGTGATCGGGATCACCGCGGCAATGAACTCGGGGACCGGGCTGAACATCCTCCAGCGGGAGCTCCCGGATCGCTACTTCGACGTGGGAATCGCCGAGCAGCAGGCAGTGCTGTTCTCCGCCGGCCTGGCGCTGCAGGGCGGCAAGCCGGTGGCCGCGATCTACTCGACCTTCTTGCAGCGGGCCTACGACCAGATCGTCCACGACGTCTGCCTGCAGAAGCTGAACGTGGTCTTCGCCATGGACCGCGCCGGGCTGGTCGGCGACGACGGGCCAACTCATCACGGCGCGTTCGACATCGCGTACCTGCGCTGCCTGCCCAACATCGTGCTGATGGCCCCGCGCGACGAGGCGATGCTGGTCCGCATGCTGCGGACCGCGCTCGTGTATGACGACGGTCCGGTGGCGCTCCGGTACCCGCGGGGGGAGGCGGTGGGGGTGCCTGTGCCGGCGGACCCGGAGCCGATCGAGATCGGCAGCGGCGAGATCCTGCGCGAGGGCGAGCGCGTGGCCTTGCTCGGCTACGGCACCGGCGTCGGCAAGGCGCGGGAAGCGGCCGACATCCTGGCCGAGCACGGGCTGTCGGTCACCGTTGCCGATGCCCGGTTCGCCAAGCCGATCGACGTCGGCTTGGCTGCACAGCTGGCCGCTGAGCACGAGCTGCTCGTGACGGTCGAGGAGGGTGTGCTGGCCGGCGGCTTCGGATCAGCCGTGTGGGAGTCGCTGTCCGACGCCGGGCTAGCGCCGCGCATCCTCCGGGTGGGGCTGCCGGATCGCTACGTAACCCACGGGGCGCCGAAGCTCCTGCACCAGGAGGTCGGCTTCACCGGCGCGCGGATCGCCGAACGGATCGAATCCGCCGTCGCCGAGCACTTCGGCGTCCCGACCGCCTGACGCGGCGGCCACCAGTCCCGCGGGGCGATCCCTTACCGTTCCGCGCTGATGGCGCGGGTGCGGATCGACACGCTGCTCTCGGAGCGAGGCATGTTCCCCTCGCGCTCGGCCGCGGCGGCGTCGGTGCTGGCCGGTCGCGTGCTGCTCCTGCCCGAGCGCCGGCGCGCCGAGAAACCGGGCCAGCTGGTCGCCGACAACGTCGAGCTCGAGGTGCTCGCACGGCCCGCATTTGTCTCGCGCGGGGGAATCAAGCTGCGCAACGCGTTATCGGCTTGCGGCGTCGTCGTCGCGGGACGGCGCGCCCTCGATGTCGGCGCCTCGACGGGCGGATTCACCGACTGCCTGCTCCAGGCCGGTGCCTCGCATGTCGTCGCGGTGGACGTCGCCTACGGCGAGCTCGACTGGAAGCTGCGCTCGGATCCTCGCGTGAGCACGATCGAGCGATGTAACGCGCGATCGCTCCGGCGCGAGCAGCTTCCCTACGCGCCCGATCTGATCGTCGTCGACGTGTCGTTCATCTCGCTGGCCAAGGTTCTGCCGGCGGTCCTGGCCTGCGCGGCGGACCGGTTCGACTGCCTGGCGCTGGTCAAGCCCCAGTTCGAGGTGGGACGCGGGCACGTCGGCAAAGGGGGGGTGGTGCGGGACGTGATCCAGCGCCGGCGCGTCCTGGTCGACGTGGGGGCGGCCGCTCAGGCGCTCGGCGCGGTCGTGCTGGGCTATGCGAGCTCGGGCCTGCCGGGACCCAAGGGCAACCGGGAAACCTTCGTGTGGCTCGCCGAGGAGTCGCGCGCCCCGGCGGAGCCCCTTAATCTGGAGCGTGCCGTCCGCGAGGTCGAGCCGTGAATCCGGTCCGGACCGCCACGGTGCTGACCCACCGTCGGCCTTCGGAGACGCGCCCGGCGATCGAGGCGCTGCTCGCGATCGCGCGCGAGGTGGGCGCGGTCCTGTACGTGGATCCCGACGAGACGCGCAAGCACCGGCTCGAGCACGGGCCGGGCCTGGAAGTCGACGTGGAGGGGCGGATCGATCTCGACATCTGCTTTGCCCTCGGGGGCGACGGCACGATCCTGACCGCGCTGCGCCGCTTCGCCGGGACGGGCGTGCCGGTCTTCGCAGTGAACTTCGGCGAGATCGGCTTTCTCGCGACGGTCGACCGCGACGACGCCCGGTTTGGCTTTGAGCGCGCGTTTGCCGGCCGGTTCGAGGTGCTCTCCCTGCCCGGGATCGCGCTGTGCGGAACGGGCGGCGACTGGCTGGCCATCAACGACGTGTCGATGCACCGCCAGCCCGGCAACCGAGTGGCCGATCTCGCCTACGCGGTGGGGGAGGACGAGATCGGCCGGGTGCGCTGCGACGGCCTGGCCGTTGCCACCCCCGCCGGCTCGACCGGCTACAACCTGGCCAACGGCGGCCCGGTCATGGCCTGGGGGGTGGCGGGTTTCGTGGTTTCGTTCATCGCGCCGCACTCGCTGACGGCGCGCGCCCTTGTCGTTGCCCCGACCGATGTACTGAGCGTGCACAACCGCTCCCAGGAAGAGTCGGTCGACGTGACCGTGGACGGCCGCCCGGTGTGTACGCTGCCGCCGGATGAGCAGATCGAGGCGCGCTTCGTCGACGCCCAGGGGCTTCTGGCGCAGGTAGCCGGGGCGAACTTCTATCACCGACTGAGGGAGAAGTTCGGGCGGCTGTCCTCAATGCACTAAGAGGACGGCGAATGATGCTTGACCTGGATTTGGCATCAGTGCGCAAATCCCGGGAGAGGAACCGGTCCGCCTTCCTCCGGCGGGCGGGTCGGGCTCGCGATCGGGCTACGGACCGCTTGTTCGTGCTCGTCGGTGGCGATCACGGTTGCGAGACGGCAGGCCGCGCTCTTCATCCGGACCAGAGCGCGCTTGCGGTTCCGACCGGTTCACGCCGGTGATGCTGCGAGTGTCCGGACGCAGAGTCAGAGCTCGCGGCGCAACCCGGAATGTCCGTTCCGGGCAGCCGATACCGCCGAGGTAGCCTCCGGCAAATGCTGTTCGAGAACTTTGACGTCGCGGATGTGCCGACTCCCCGCGGCCACATCCACGCCCGCGTCGGCGGATCGGGCCAACCCCTCCTCCTGCTCCACGGGTTTCCCGAGACTCACCTCATGTGGCACGCCGTTGCGCCGGTACTCATCGACCAGTTCACGGTGGTCGTCGCCGATCTACCCGGCTACGGCCAATCGTTTCGTCCGTCGGTCAGCGACGAGCACAGCGCGCACAGCAAGCGGGCGCTGGCCGGCGATCTGCTCGCCGCGATGGGCGAGCTCGGTCACGCTAGGTTCGCCGTCGCCGGCCACGATCGCGGCGGGCGAGTCGCGTACCGTATGGCGCTCGATCACCCCGCCTCGGTTTCCCGGCTCGCCGTGCTCGACATCGTCCCGACCGGCGAGATCTGGTTGCGAGCCGACGCCGCCTTCGCGACCGGATACTGGCACTGGTCATTCCTGGCCCAGCCGGCTCCTCTGCCCGAGCGGATGATCCTCGGCAATCCTGACGCCTTCTGGCTAGCGGCGCAGCGGCTCGGCCTCAAGGACGATGCGCGCTACCCCCAGGAGGTCCTGAACGCCTATCGCGCCCAGTGCGCGGATCCCGCGACTGTCGAAGCGATCTGCGAGGACTATCGCGCCGGCGCGACGATCGATCGCCAGCTCGACGACGCCGACCGCGGGCGGAGGACGATCGCCTGCCCTGTCCTTGCGCTCTGGGGAAGCAACGGCGCGCTCCCGCGCTTCTACGACGATCCACTCGCCCTTTGGCGCGCCTACGCACCGCAGATCACCGGCCGCGCAGTCGAGAACGCGTCGCATTTCCTCGTCGAAGACGTACCCCGGGTGGTCGCCGAGGAACTCATCGGGTTCTTCGGCTAACGAGCAGCCGCACCCGCGGGCCAGCCGATAGTGGCTGTAGTTCTCTGCAGAGGGTCGTCGGCCAGGCACTTGGCGAGGACGGTGTAGCCCGGGCTTGGGCCGCTGCATGCCCCCGCGCGCCTACGAAGTCGGCAGGACGATCCTCGTCTCGCGTAGCGGTCCGAACCACCAGGAACGCGCCGGCGCTCGGGACGAGGATCGCGAGCGAGACACGCCGCCGGATGAAGGCGGATCAACACCATCCCGGGATGCGGGCAAGGAAGCCCGCATCCACGTCAACGGTCCGAGACGGTCACGTCCGACGGTCACGTCCGAGACGGTCACATCCGAGCCGGTCACGGAACCATGAACGACAACGGACCCGACTGCAGCAGCACCAACACGGCCATGAGCAGGACGAACACGATGCTGTAGCCGATCACCTGACGGAAGAGGTCGCCTTCCCGTCCGGCCAGGCCCACTGCGGCAGCGCCGATGGCCAGGTTCTGGGGCGAGACCATCTTGGCCAGCACCCCGCCCGAGCTGTTCGCGGCCGCCAGCAGCGTCGGTGACAGATTCGCCTTGTGCGCAGCCGCCACCTGGAGCGCCCCGAACAGCGAGTTGGTCGAGGTGTCGGACCCGGTCACCGCGGTGCCAAACCAGCCGATGAGCGGCGAAAGGAAGGCAAAGAATCCGCCGGCGCCGGCGGCCCAGGTGCCGAGCGTAATGGTCTGCCCCGAGAGGTTCATCACGTAGGCGAGCGCGAGCACCGCGCAGACCGTGATGATCGCCGACCTGAGCCCCACCAGCGTGCGCCCGTAGATCCGGACCGCCTGGCCGGGGCGAACGCGCAGGATCAGCGCGGTGAGGACACCGGAGACGAACAGCCACGTTCCTGCCGCGGTCAGGTAGTTGAGTTTGAACGTCTCGCTGGTGGGCGCCTTGCCCTTGGCGTTCAGCACGTGCAGCCCGGGCCAGCTGAACGCGCTGGTGGCCTTGTCGAGCTCCTTGGTGATCCCGCTGATGCTGGTGACCCCGAGCACCACGATGATGATCAGGTACGGCGCGAAGGCGAGGAACGTGTCGCGGCGGCTGGTCGGCGGACCCTGGTCGGCCATGGTGCGCCGCTCGAAGGAGGCGTCGGCCGCCTCGCCGCCGGCGATCGCCGGCCGCTGACCGATCGTCGGGGCGCCGGCAGCCGGCGTGTCGGGCGACCAGACTTGGACCAGGGCGACGACCGCGGCCGCCGACCCGAGCGCGGCAACGATGTCGGTCAGCTGTATCGAGATGTAGTTGGAGGTGGCGAACTGCAGGAGCGCGAACACGACGCCGGCGGTCAGAGCAGCCGGCCACGCCGCGCGCACGCCACGGCGCCCGTCGGCCATGAAGACCAGCGCGAACGGGACGATCAGGGCGAGGAACGGCGTCTGGCGCCCCACCATCGCCCCAAGGTCGTGCGCGGGTAGGCCGGTGACCTGGGCCAGGGTGGTGATCGGAATCGCGATCGCTCCGAAGGCGACCGGCGCGGTATCGGCCACGAGGGCCAGCGACGCGGCCCGCAGCGGCGAGAAGCCGATCCCCATCAGCATCACTCCGCAGATAGCCACCGGGGTGCCGAACCCCGCCAGCGCCTCGAGCAGGGCGCCGAAGCAGAAGGCGATCACGACGACTTGGACCCGTGGATCGTCGGAGACGCTGTTGAAGGCTCGTCGCAAGATCGCGAAGTAGCCCGTGGCGTCGGTCATGTTGAAGATCCACAGGGCGTTGATGACGATCCACATGATCGGCCAGAGCCCGAACACAGCCCCTTCGAGGCCGGCGTCGGCGGCCTGCCCGATCGGCATCGAATAGACGATCAGCGCGATCAGGATGGACACCCCCAGGGCGATCAGCGACGCCCACTGGGCCTTCATCCTGAACCCGCCCAGGAGTATGAACAGCACCGCCAACGGCAAGACGGCGAAGATGGCGGTGAGCCCAAGCGAATGGGAAACCGGATCGAGCACCTGCTTGTACACGGGTGACCTCCCTCTCTGCCTCCCGGGTTTGTGTCCGGGCAGTCGCTTTCAGCAGCTATTTACCCGCGACCGACGCGGCTCATGTAATCGGTTGCAGCGCCAGCTGCATGACCTCCGCGGTGTGGAGGGCGCGCCGGCCGGTGCCGGCGGCGATCTGCGTGCGGCAGGAGAATCCGTCCGCGACAAGGAGCGCGTCGTGCTCGGCCGCCCTGACGGCCGGCAGCAGGACGCGCTCACCGATCCGCATCGAGACTTCGTAGCGCTCGCCGGCCTCGTAGCCGAACGATCCCGCCATGCCGCAGCAGCCGGCGTTCAAGAGGGTGGTGTCGAGGCCGGCGCGCCCCAACAGGTCCCGCTCGCCCGTCAGGCCGGTGAGCGCGTTGTGGTGGCAGTGACCGTGGACCATGGCCTTGCGCTGCATGGCCGGCGGGTGCCAGTCGGGGGCGTGACGAGCGAGCAGCTCGTCGAGCATCACGGTCTGGGAGGTCAGGCGGCGAGCGTGCTCGTCGTGGGGCAGCAGCTTGCGCAGCTCGTCCCGGAACACCGAGGCGCAGCTTGGCTCGAGCACGAGTAGCGGCACCCCGGCCTCGATCGGCTCCGCCAGCGTCTCGAGCGTGTCGCGCAGCGTCCGTTTGGCCAGTCCGAGCATCCCGAAGTCGTAGAGCGGCCGCCCGCAACAAACGCGTTTGCCCGGTAGCTCCACCGCGAACCCGGCCGCCTCGAGGACTGCGACGGCCGCCCTTCCGACGCGTGGCTCGAACAGGTCGGTGAACGTGTCGGGCCAGAGGATCACCCGCGGTCGTCCGTCACTCAGAGGCTGCGCGCGCTGGCCGAACCATTCGCGGAAGCTCTGGGTGGCGAACCGTGGCAGCTCGCGCTGCTCGGCAATCCCGACCAGGCGTTTGGCCGGCGCGGCAACGGCTTGCCACTGGCTGAGCGCATTCGCAAGCCGTGGCGTCCTCGCCGCGACCGGTCCCCACCACGGGAGCAGGCCCAACACATAGTGGCTGAGCGGCCGCCGGCGCCGTGCGTAGTAGTGGGCCAGGAACTCAGCCTTGTAGGTGGGCATATCGACCTGCACGGGGCAGTCTCCGGTGCATCCCTTGCACGACAGGCAGAGGTCGAGTGACTCCTTGATCGCCTCGTCGCGCCACCCGTCGCCGACCGGGTCGCCCTTGAGCATCTCGAACAGCAGGCGAGCACGGCCGCGGGTGGAGTGGCGCTCCTCACGTGTGACGTGGAAGCTCGGGCACATGGTCAGGCTGCCGAGGTTGCGGCATTTCGCCATCCCGAAGCAGCGCTCGACCGCGGTGGCAAATGAGCCTTGGTCGTCGGGGAAGGCGAAGTGCGTCTTCAGCTCGGGCGGGCGGTAGCCGGGACCGAGCCGGAGTCCTTCGTCGAGCTTGACGTCGCCGATCAGCCGGTTGGGGTTCATCTTGCCGTCCGGGTCCCAGATCCGCTTGAACTCGCCGAACGCGGCCATCAGCTCCGGGCCGAACATCTTCGGAAGGAGCTCGGCACGGCCGTGGCCCTCGCCGTACTCGCCGGCCAGCGAGCCGCCGTAGGAGACGACCAGATCGGCACAGGTCTCCATGAACGAGCGGAATGTCTTGACGCCGGCGGCGGACTTCAGGTCGAAGTCCATGCGGGTGTGCACGCAGCCCTGGCCGAAGTGGCCGTAGTAGACGCAGCGGTAGCCGTGGTCGTCGAGGACCTGCTGAAAGTCGCGCAGGTATGCCCCCAGCTTGTCCGGGTGCACGGCGGCGTCCTCCCAGTTGCCCTCGGCGTCCATGTAGCCGGGCGCTCGGCTGTCGCCGACCGCTGACTCGCGCACCTTCCACACGCTCACCTGCTCGGCCTTCTCCAGGATCAGCTTCGCCTCGAGCTGGGGCCCGTTCCCAACCTGTTCGAGCGCGCGCTGGGCAAGCGCGGTCGCCTCGTCGGGATCGTCGTGGCCGTACTCGGCGTACAGCCAGGCCCGGCCCTCGGGCAGGAGCGTGCGCTCGGCCGCCAGCCGGTGCTTGGCGATCATGTTGCGGATCAGCTGGTCGTCGTAGCCCTCGAGGCCGATCGGGTTGGTTTGCAGCAGGGTCGGGACGTGGTCGGCGGCCGTGAACACGTCGGGGTAGCCGAGCACCAATGTGCGCCGGTGCTGGGGGCTCGGGATCAGCCTGACCGTCGCTTCAAGCACGTTCACACACGTGCCTTCGGATCCCACCAGCGCTCGCGCGACGTGAAAGCCGTTCTCGGGCAGGAGCTCGTCGAGGTTGTAGCCGGAAACGCGGCGCGGGATGTCGGGGAACTCGTCGCGGACGCGGTCGGCGATGCGGTCTCTGAGTTCTTTGAGCCGGCGGTAGACCTCGCCCTTGCGGCCACCGCCGGCGATGATCGTCTCGAGCTCCTCGTCGGGCGTGGAGCCGAGCCTCATCCGTGTGCCGTCGTACAGGAGGACATCGAGCTCGAGCACGTTGTCCGAGGTCTTGCCGGCCATCAGCGAGTGGGTGCCGCAGGAGTTGTTGCCGAGCATCCCGCCGAACGTGCAGTATTCGTGGGTAGCCGGGTCGGGGCCGTAGGTCAGGTGGTGGCGTTCGGCCGCGTCCCTCAGCTGGTCGCAGATGACCCCCGGCTGGACCCGGGCCTGGCCAGCGTCTGGGTCGAGCTCGAGGATCTCGTTGTAGTACTTGGAGTAGTCGAACACAACGGCCACGTTGGTCGTCTGGCCGCTCGGGGCCGTGCCACAGCCGCGCGGGAGGACCGGGGCGCCATGATCGCGGCAGATCTCGATGGCCGCGATCACGTCCTCGGGCCCGCGCGGAATGACCACCCCGATCGGCACGGCGCGATAGATCGAGAAGTCGTTGGCGTACATCGCCCGCGTGCCGGCGTCGAAGCGGACCTCGCCGGACACGGCGCCGGTCAGGGCCCGCTTGAGGCCCGCCACGTCGACGTCGCCGGGACCAGTGGTGATCCGGCGACCGTCGCCGGTCTGCCCAAGCGCTCGCTCGAGCCGGGTCGCGCTGCTGGCCATCGCTCTCCTCCTCGCCTCTGCACTCCGGTTACGAGGCTTACCGTACCCACTGGCGGGCCGGATCTGTCGGGGACGCCTGGTACACCGCAGCCATGCTGCATGAGCTGCGCATCGAGAACCTGCTGCTGATCGACCGGGCCGAGCTGCGCCTCGCGCCGGGCCTCAACGTGGTGACCGGCGAGACCGGCGCCGGCAAGACGCTGCTCGCGCAGTCTCTCGACCTTCTCCTCGGGGGGCGCGCTGGGAGCGGGGTCGTGCGCAGGGGCGCCGCCGAGGCTTACGTGGAGGGCGTGTTCTCGATCCCGCCCGGCCTGGCCGAGACCGAGTTGCTGCCCGCGGACGCCGCAGAGATCGTGCTGGCGCGTCGGGTCTGGCCGGACGGGCGGACTCGCGCCTACGTGTGCGGCCGGTCCGCCACGGTTGCCGACCTGCGCGAGCTCGGCAGCGCGCTGCTCGCCTTCTACGGCCAGCATGAGCACCGCCGGCTGATGCTCTCGGCGGTCCAGCTCGACGTGCTCGATGCCCATTGCGGCCCCGAGCAGGGGGAGCTCCGGACGCGGGTGGCCACCGCGTACGCCCACGCCTCCTCGCTCGAGGAGCGGGTCTCCGAGCTGCGTGACGTCGTCGGTGGGCGCGAGCGCGAGCTCGACCTGCTCGCTTACGAGCTCGAGGAGATCGAGCGAGTGTCGCCGAGCGAGGACGAGGCCCGCGAGCTGGCCGATGAGCGCGAGCGGCTCCGCCACCTCGAGACGCTGCGGGGCGCGGCGTTTGCCGGCGCCGAGGCCATCTCGGGTGAGGGGGGTGGCGGCGCCGCCGAGCTGCTGGCGGCGGGCGCGGCGCGGCTGCAGGCCGCCGCCGGGATCGACCCGCGGTTGGGGGAGCTGTGCGACCGAGTGCTCTCGCTCGGCTACGAGGCCCAGGATGTGGCGAGGACGCTGCGCGCTTACGCGGAGGGCCTGGAGGGATCGCCCGGGCGGCTTGAAGACGTCGAGGAGCGGCTCGCGCTGTTCGCCCGCCTCGAGCGCAAGCACGGCGGCTCAATCGCCGGCGCGCTCGCTCACGCCGAGCGGTGCCGCGCGCGCCGCGACGAGCTCGAGCGGACCGAGATCTCGCTGGGCGAGGCCGAGGAGGAGCTCAGGCGAGCCCGCACGGAGCTGGCCGCTCTCGCCGGCGAGCTCTCGGAGCGGCGCCGGGAGGCTGCGCCTGCGCTGGCCCGGGCGGTACGCGACCGACTGGCCGAGCTCGCCATGGCCGACGCCGACTTCTCGGTGGCGGTCGGCCGGCGGGCCGACGGCCAGGGACCTCGCGGCGCGGACACGGTCGAGCTGCTGATCGCGCCGAACCCGGGGATGGCGGCCGGACCGCTGCGCGAGATCGCCTCCGGGGGCGAGCTCTCCCGGGTGATGCTGGCGATCCTGAGCGCCGCGCATGGGCGGGCCGCCGACATCGCAGGCCCTCCCGCCGCCGCCGACCCGGCCGCCCCCGCGAGCGGGCCCCTCCTCGTGTTCGACGAGATCGACGCCGGCATCGGCGGGCACACCGCCCGCGCGGTGGGCGAGCACCTGCGGGCGCTGGCCGCCGGGCGCCAGATCCTCTGCATCACCCACCTGCCGCAGGTGGCGGCGCTGGCGGCGCGGCACTTCACGATCGCCAAGGACACGCGCGCCGCGCCGGCCCGGACGACGGTCGAGGCGCTCGACGGGGACGCTGTGGTCGGGGAGCTTGTGCGGATGCTGGGCGCAGCGGAGGGTGACCGCGCGGCCAGCCGCCACGCCCGCCAGCTGCTGCGCGCCGCGTGAGCGGTCCGCGAGGCCGCCCGACCGGTCAGCGGAGCCCCCCGATCCCCGGCGCCGCCGGGGTCCGCGCGGCCCCCCGGGTCCGCGCGGCGCCCCCGGTCCGCGAGGCGCGACCGGGTCGGCGCGGGCCCCCCGGGTCCGCGCGGCGCCCCCGGGTCCGCGAGGCGCGACCGGGTCGGCGCGGGCCCCCCGGGTCCGCGCGGCGCCCCCCGGTCCGCGAGGCGCGACCGGGTTGGCGCGGGCCCCCGGGAGCCTGGCCGAGAAACCCCCGAAATACGTGGCTTTGTCGACCAGGCTTCGGCGTCCGACCCGGTCGGTAAGTTCAAACCGTCAACTACACTCGGAGAGCGGACCCTATGGCTTCGGGCGACACGCGCTTTATCTTCATAACCGGCGGGGTGGTGTCCTCGCTCGGCAAGGGAATCGCCGCCGCCTCGATCGGCCGGCTGCTGGTGGCGCGGGGGCTCGACGTCCAGCTCCAGAAGTTCGACCCGTACATCAACGTCGACCCGGGCACGATGTCGCCCTATCAGCACGGCGAGGTGTTCGTCACCGAGGACGGTGCCGAGACCGACCTCGACCTCGGCCACTACGAGCGCTTCACCGATGCCAACACCAGCCGCGCCTCGAACGTCACCGCCGGGGGCGTCTACAACACGGTTATCCGGCGCGAGCGCCGCGGTGACTACCTGGGCGCCACCGTCCAGGTCGTGCCGCACATCACCGACGAGATCAAGCAGCGGATCAAGCTGATGGCGGAGGCGACCGACGTCGACTTCGTGATCACCGAGATCGGTGGGACGGTCGGCGACATCGAATCGCTGCCGTTCCTCGAGGCGATCCGCCAGTTCCCGGTCGACGTGGGGCGCCGGCGCTGCATGTTCCTCCACCTGACGCTGGTGCCCTACATCGGCCACGCCGGGGAGCTCAAGACGAAGCCCACCCAGCATTCGGTCAACGAGCTCCG
This sequence comes from Solirubrobacterales bacterium, assembly GCA_019239375.1. Classification (GTDB taxonomy): domain Bacteria; phylum Actinomycetota; class Thermoleophilia; order Solirubrobacterales; family Solirubrobacteraceae; genus Palsa-465. The sequence goes on from JAFAZZ010000067.1 coordinate 18,082, forward strand.
GCGTATCGGTATCGCCCCGGACATGGTCATCTGCCGCTCGGAATCGATGCTGGGAGACGAGATCCGCCGCAAGATCGCGCTGTTTGCCAGCCTCCCCGTGCAGGCCGTGGTGTCGGCCTACGACGTGGCCGACATCTACAAGGTCCCGCTCGTCTTCCGCACCGAAGGCGTCGATGACTACATCCTCAGCGAGCACTTCGGGATCGAGGCGCCCGCGCCGGACCTGAGCGGCTGGGAGGCGATCACGCGCCGTTCCGCGGTCGCCGCGCGGAGCGTGCGGATAGCGCTCGTGGGCAAGTACGTCCGACTCGAGGACGCCTACCTGTCGGTCGTCGAGGCGCTGCGCCACGCCGGGACGCACCACGACGCCAAGGTCGAGATCGACTGGATCGACTCCGAGGAGGTGAGCGATCCCGCGGTCGCCGCCCGGCTCGAGCTGGCCGATGGGATCCTCATCCCCGGCGGGTTCGGCGGCCGAGGGATCGAGGGGAAGATCCGCGCCGCACAGATCGCGCGGGAGCGGCAGATCCCATACCTCGGGATCTGTCTCGGCATGCAGCTCGCGGTGTGCGAGTTCGCCCGCCACGTGGCGGGCATGGACGGAGCCAACTCGACCGAGTTCGACATCGAGACTCCCTTCCCGGTCATCGACCTGCTGCCCGAGCAGAAAGAGATCGCCGATATGGGCGGCACGATGCGGCTGGGCGCCGACCCCGTGAAGCTTCATGACGAGACGCGCATCCGCGCGCTCTACGCCGAACCGGTGGTGTACGAGCGCCACCGCCACCGCTATGAGGTGAACAACCACCTGCGCCGCCGTCTCCAGGCAGCTGGGCTGATCTGCTCCGGCACGAGCCCCGACGAGCGGCTGGTCGAGGCGATCGAGCTGGCTGCCGAGCAGCACCCGTTCTTCGTCGCCTCGCAGTACCACCCGGAGTTCAAATCGCGTCCCGAACGGCCGGCGCCCCTGTTCCGCGAGTTCGTGGGCGCCTCGCTGGCGCATGCCGGCGTACCCGCACTGCTCGCCACCACCGCTGCCGCACCCGTGCCGGCCGGCGCCTCGTGAGGCGCGCCAGCGACGCCGAGCGCGAGCGGCTGCACGAAACGTTCGCGGCGCTGTGCCGAATCGAGAGCCCCTCGGGCCGGGAGCGTGCGTGCGCCGACTGGGTGGCGGGCGAGCTCCGGCGCATGGGCCTCGAGGTCGACGAGGACGACGCGGGGCCCCGGGTCGGGTCCAACGCGGGCAACCTGCTGGCCCGGATCGAAGGCGCCGGTCGCGACACCATCCTGCTCTGCGCCCATCTGGACACGGTGCCGCTGACCGCGCCGGTCGAGCCGGTGCGCCTCGACGACGGCTGGGAGAACGCTAACGACGGCATCCTGGGGGCGGACAACAAGTCGGCCGTGGCGGTGATCGTCGAGCTGGCCCGGCGGCTCACCGAGGCCGGCGCAGGACCTCCACCGGTCGGCCTCGAGCTGCTGTTCACGGTGTGCGAGGAGGTATCGCTCCTGGGGGCCTTGGCATTCGACGTGACCCGCCTGCGCAGCCGGTTCGGCTACGTGTTCGATCACGCCACCCCGATCGGCGAGATCGTGATCGCCGCGCCGACCCTGCACCGGATCGTGGGCGAGTTCCGGGGACGCGCTGCCCACGCCGGCGTTCGTCCCGAGCACGGCCGCAGCGCGATCGCCGCCGCCGCGCGCGCCATCGCCGCGATGCGCCTCGGGCGGCTCGACTCAGAGACCACGGCCAACGTTGGCACGATCCGCGGCGGCACCGCGATCAACGTGGTGCCCGAGCGCTGCCGCGTCGAAGCCGAGGCGCGCAGCGTCGACCGGGGGCGCGTCGAGGCGCTCGCCACCGAGATGATCGATCACCTCCAGGACGCCGCCGATGCGGCGGAATGCGACCTCGACGTGACGGTGGAGCGGATGATCGAGGGCTACCGGATGCGCCCGCGGGCGATTCAGGTGACGGTCGCGGAGCAGGCGCTGCTGGCGTGCGGGTATGAGCCGCGGCACATCCTGACTGGCGGTGCCTCGGACGCCAACGCCTTCCACGCCGCCGGGCTTCCGTGCACTAACCTGGCCGACGGCACCGAGCATAACCACGAGCCCACTGAGCGGATCAGCACCACCGCGCTGGAAGGGCTGCTCGAGGTGGCGATCGCGCTCGTCGACGAAGCTGGCAAGGCGCTGGCGGGCGAGACGGCCCCGTGACCAGCGAGAAGATCGTCCGACTCGGCGCCCAGGTCAGGTTCGAGGGCGGGATCATCCGCGCCGGGAGCGAGCGCTTCCGCCATCCCGACGGCACCGAGGTCACCCGTGACAAGGTCTGGCACCCGGGTGCGGTCGGGATTGTCGCGGTCGACGACGAGCACGTCTGGCTGACCCGCCAGCCGCGCGAGGTGATCGGCGACCCCACCTCGCTGGAGATTCCCGCCGGGAAGCTCGACGTCGACGGTGAGCCGCCGCTTGAGACCGCCAAGCGCGAGCTGGCCGAGGAAATCGGGAAGCGTGCCGAGGATTGGTCGCAGCTGCTCGCCTTCTACACCAGCCCCGGGTTCAGCGACGAGCGCGTATGGCTGTATCTCGCCACGGGACTAGCCGACGCTCCCGGCGGCGCCGCGGCGGACGAGAACGAGCGGATCGAGATCGTGCCGTGGCCGCTCGCGCGGCTCGATCAGGCGATCGAGCAGTGCGAGGATTCCAAGTCCCTGATCGCGCTGCTCTGGCTGGCGACACGCCCGGCAGCATGAGCATCCGCGACGCGGCCAGCCGCGGCTTTGGACAGGGAGCGGCTGCCTACGAGCGCGGCCGACCCGGCTATCCAGCCGAGGCCATCCAGTGGCTGGTCGCTGAGCTCCGTCTCGTGTCCGGGCGAACGGTGCTCGACGTCGGCGCCGGCACCGGGAAGTTGACGCGTGAGCTGATCTCGTGCGGCGCCCGCGTCATAGCGGTCGAACCGGTGGCGGCGATGCGCGCTGTCCTCGCGCAGGTTGTGCCGGCGGCTCGCGCATTAGACGGGACGGCCGAGGCTCTTCCGGTTGCCGACGCGTCGGTCGACGCGATAGTCGCCGGATCGGCCTTCCACTGGTTCGACGGCCCCGCGGCCGCGGCGGAGTTCCACCGGGTCCTGCGGGCCGGCGGGCGGATCGCCTTGGTCTGGAACCGCCGCCGGCGCGAACAGCCGCTGCACGCCGCGATCAGCGCGATCATCGAACCCTACCGGGGCGATGCGCCGAGCGCCTACCGCGGCGAGTGGCGCGTGCCCATCGTGGCCGGCGGTTTGTTCGGTGCGGTCGCCGAACGGGAGGTGCCGTTCGAGCAGCGCGTCGATGCCGACGGCCTGGTCGATCGCGTGGGTTCGACCAGCTTCATCGCCGCGCTCCCCGATGCGGAGCGCGAGCGGGTTCTGGCCCGGATCCGTGCGTTGGCGGCCGACTATGAGCCGCCGCTGCGCCTCGGCTACATCAACGAGGCATACGTCTACGAGCGGCGTTAGCTCACGTGGCGGGAGGAGGCGGCGCTCGCCGGTAACCGGAAGGAC
>JAFAZZ010000533.1 GCA_019239375.1 Solirubrobacterales bacterium
CCTGGTGTACGAAAACGTGTGGGCGGTCCCGATGTGGACCGCGCTGGAGCGCAGCAGCGCCCGCCTCATCGGCGCGGGCCGCATCGCGTCGGATGACCTCGTGAAGGCGCTCGACGCCACGGAGTCGGGCTAGCCCCGGGGGCGACCCCCGCCGGCGCCGGCTATGTCAGTTGCGGCCCCAGCCGCCGCGGCGGCAGTGTCACCGACACCTCAAGACACCTCGAACATGTTCGCCCAGCTGGCGCAGCTTACGGCCTGGCCGCGAGCGTGATCGTCGTGGTCGCGCGACTGCCGCTGCGTTCATAGCCGATCTCGACCCGGTCGCCGGCCCGCTTGGCAAGCGTGAGGGCCACGAGCTGGTCGGTGCTGACGGCCTCCGCGCCGGCGATCGACGTGATGATGTCGCCCACACGAAGCCCCCCACTCGCGGCGGGTCCGCCCGCAACGACGGCGGCCACCCTCAAGCCCTGGGGCCGCTTGCTCTCGCGTGTGGCGCTCGCGGACAGTGGCTCGGCCTGCAGTCCGATGAACGCATGGGCCACCTTCCCGGTGGCGATGATCTCGTCGGCGACCTTAGTCGCCAGGTTGACCGGGATGGCAAAGCCAAGCCCGATACTGCCGCCGCTCGCCTCGCCCGAGCTCGAGGGAATGGACGCGCCGGCAGTGGGCACCCCAACCAGATCGCCCGAGCAGTCGACCAGCGCGCCCCCGCTGTTGCCCGGATTGATGGCTGCGTCGGTTTGCACAGCGTCGATCAGGAGCGCCGTTTGCGAGGCCTCGCCCGGCACGTGGATCGTGCGCCCGAGCGCGCTGACGATGCCACTCGTGACCGTGCTGGACAGCCCCAGAGGCGCACCGAGCGCGACCACGCCCTGGCCGATCCGCAGCTGCGCGGAGTCGCCGATCGGGATGGTCCGCAGATCGGATTTGCCGCTCACTCGGATCACGGCGAGATCGGTGAGCGGGTCGCGGCCGGCGATCGTCGCGGCCGCGGTGCTCCCGTCGTCGAACACCACCTGAAGTCCTCCGCCCGCAACTGCCGGGAGGATCACGTGATTGTTGGTCAGGATGTATCCATCCGAGCGGATGATCTCACCGGAACCGACGCCGGACGCGGTGCCACCGCCAGCGAAGATGGTGACGACCGACGGAAGTTGCTGATCGGCGATCTGAGTGACGTTGCAGAACGAGCCGGCCGCTGCCGAGTTTGAGGTGGTCGTCGCACTGGTGGGCGAGTTCACTGCGTTGGCGATCACGGCAACGGCCACGGCGGCCAGGAGCACAACCGCGATGCCGAGTCCCCAGACCGTGGCCCGACGTCTGCGGTGCTCTCCGCCGGGCAGCATCACGCGTAGACGCCGCGGTCAGGTCCGAGCAGGCGAGCCCGCCGACCGGTTGGTCGATCGCGCATCTGAATCCGCACAGACGCGAGCGCGATGGCAAAGCCCAGCGCGCCCACGATGATCAGGATCAGGCCCGGAGTCTCGAGCGACGCGCCGGTCGCCGTCGCCGTGAACGGGTACCTGAGAATCGCGCCCACCGCGATTAGCAATAGCGATGTTCCGACCGCGGGCATAGCCTTCGTGTGAGGGGGGCAGCGTCCATTCCAAGTCTAAGACAACTGGTGGACGTCCGTCGCTCTCCAAGGGCTGGGACTCAGGCCAGGTCAAGTTGTGTTGAGCTAACCTCGGGCGGTCATGAAACCCCGCCGTAGACGCCTGCGAGCCCTGCTCGGCGGCATCCTCGCGGCGATAGTCGTGTTGCTCGCCGGGGTCTGGCTGGGCGGCCACCCGAGCGATCTGCCCGCGCTGCTGCGCGGGAGCTTTTTCCAGAGCCGGAGCCTCGTCCTGGTCAACCAGGCCCTGAACATCCTCACCACCCGGTACTACCGCCCGCTGAGCCGCTCCAGCCTGGTCGAGGAGGGACTGTCGGGGATGGTGGCCAGCCTCGACGACCCGTACTCGCGCTACCTCGACCCTGCCGCCTACCGCATGCGCAGCGAGCAGTCGACGCAACACCTGGGCGGGATCGGGATCAACACAATGCCTGAGCCTGGCGGACTGCGGGTGATGAACGTGTTCGAGCACTCGCCGGCCGCCGGCGCCGGCCTGATGCCCGGCGACCTGATCATCAAAGTGGATTCGACCTCGCTGGCCGACCGGGCCGACGATTTCGGCTCTGAGCTGATCAGAGGTCCGGTCGGCACCCAGGTCGAGCTCACGTTCCTAAGGGACGACGCGCGACACGTGATCTCGATCGAGCGGGCGGCCATCGTCGTGCCGGTGGCCACCTGGCAGATGGTTACCTACCAGCACGTGCGGATCGGACACCTGAAGCTCACCGAATTCACGGACGGCTCCGGTGATGAGCTGCGTGCCGAGGTGCGGGCGGCGCTGGAGGCGCACGCTGAAGCGCTGATCCTCGACCTGCGCGGAAACGGGGGCGGCCTGATCAACGAGGCAATCACCGTGGCCAGCACGTTCATCGCGCAGGGAAGAATCATGTCGGCCGAGGAGCGCGGCCGGTCCCCCCGGGTCTACACGGCTCGAGAGGACGCGATCGCGGCCCACATCCCGCTGGTCGTCCTTGTCGATCACGGCACCGCGTCGTCGGCCGAGATCGTCACCGCCGCACTACAGGATCATGGCCGAGCTGCAGTGGTGGGCACGGCGACCTACGGCAAGGGCGTCTTCCAAGGGACCGAGTCGCTGATCAACGGCGGCGCCCTGGACATCACGATAGGCCAGTTTTTCACCCCCGACGGCCGCAACCTCGGCGGCGGCGGCGCACGCCAGGGCGCCGGCATCACTCCCAACATCTACGCGCTCGACAATCCCCACACCTCGGCCGACGAAGCGCTCGCCGTCGCCGAGCGCACGGTGGCCGCGGAGGTCCCGCGGCCGCATGGGTAGCCAGCCGCTGAAGGTCCGCTAAGTCGGTCGCGGCTTTGGGCCAGAGCTTCCGGGACCCACCAGCATGACCGGACGATGGTTCGAGCTGAGGACGTCGCGTGCGACCGATCCGAGCAGCAAGGTTCCGAGGGGGAGCGCTGTCGCTGCCCCATCACGATCAGGACGACGTCGTGCTCTTCAGCGAGCGCGATGACGATCTCAGACGTCCTGCGCTCCGCGACGATGCGCAGTCCGGTGGCATTGAATCCGGCCTCGCGGGCCACCTCCACGCCGCGTTCGAGTAGGTCTTCGGCGTCGGAGATTCCCATGATTGGCGCGTCGGGTCCGGAGAAACCACCGAGGATGCCGCGGGCCGCCTCGGTCGGAACGTGCGCGAACAGCACAACCGCATCGTGTCCCGCGCCGAGGATCCGGGCGGCGTGCCGGATCGCGCTGACGGCACCGTCAGAACCGTCCCAGCACAGCAACGCAGTCCGGTTTGACTCGAGGGCTGGCATCGCGGTGGAACCTAGCTTAGAGAGCGA
>JAFAZZ010000034.1 GCA_019239375.1 Solirubrobacterales bacterium
GCGCGCTCGTACTCTGCCTCGAGATACCCCGGAGCCACCCCACGTCAACGAAGGAGCGGACGCGATGCCATTGCTCAACCCCGGCGACCACTTCCCGCCCATCACGATCACCCCGGTCGACGGCGAGGCGATCGACCTCCCGGACGCGCTGGCCGGGCACTTCGCCGTGATCCTGTTCAACCGCGGCTCGTGGTGCCCGTACTGCAACGCCCAGCTCCGCGCCTTCCAGCGCGACGCCGAGAAGCTCGGCGGCCTAGACGTCAAGGTCGTCTCCCTGTCGGTCGACGACGAGGCCACCGCCCGCGAGCTGATCGCCAAGCACGGCCTGACGTTCCCCGTCGGTCACAGCGCCGACGCCGCGGCGATCCACGACGCGACCGGTGCGTTCGTCAACGCCGAGCCCGTGCACCTGCAGTCGACCGGATTCGTCCTCGATCCCGACGGCAACGTCATCGTCAGCGTCTACTCGAGCGGCGCGATCGGCCGCCTGGTGCCCGAGGACGTCACCGGCCTGGTCAACTACCTCAAGTCCAAGCAGCCCGCATAACCACAACCACGACGACCACCGGCGAGCTCGAGCTCGTCGGCTGGCGGCGCCAAGCCACCGTCTCGCCGCAGACGTTCGCGTCGAGCACCATCTCCAGTCGATCAGCTCACAAAACCAGAGGAGTAGCCATGCCGCGCGAGATGAGCCCACCCGAAGTCGCCAGCTTCCTGATGCACGGCACTCGGACAGCCAAGGTGGCCACCACGATGAGCAGCGGCCAGCCTCACGTCATGCCGGTGTGGTTCGTGCTAGACGGCGAGGACCTGGTGTTCACCACCGGCGCTGGTTCGGTCAAAGGTCGCAACCTACGCCGCGACCCCCGCCTCGCGCTGGTGGTGGACGAGGACGTGGCGCCATACACGTTCGTCCACATCCGCGGGCGCGCGAGAATTAACGAAGAAATCGACGAACTGTTGCGATTTGCTACCGAGATCGGGGGTCGATACATGGGCCCAGAGCGCGCCGAGGAGTTCGGACAACGGAACGCGGTCCCCGGCGAGCTGGTGGTGCGCGTGACGCCCGAGCGGACCATCGCCGAGACCGACGTGTCAGGGTACTAGCGCCCGCGGCCTCGCTCGCTGGCGGCGCTGGTCCGAGGACGAACTCAAGCACCGTCGGTCCAACAGCAGGACTCAACGGCGATGTTCGCTCCTAGCCAGGGCGTCATGTTGACCTGGCGGACGCCAGCTTCGGTCTAGCCTCCCGGCCGTGCCGCGCTGCCTCCAGATACGGCCGGAGTCGTGAGCACTGTGCCCCCGCGTGCCATGAGCAGATCGCAGCCGCTGCGACCGGTGAAGCGCCGGACGCGCCCTCTGGCGGACGCGTCCGAGGCCTCAGATGTCACATCCCGCGGGGGATGTCAGACGCCGCGGGCGGGCGGGTAATCGCGGTCGTCGTAAACGACCCGCTCGCGAGCGGCACGATCCCGACGTCCGGCCCACATCGTCATCCATAGCAGTGAGAGGATGAATCCCACCGCGCCGACGATCATCAGGATGACACCGACGGTGTGGATGTTGAAGCCGCTCGTGCTGACGTTCACAGCGAAGCGCAGGACGGCCCCGACAGCGATCAAGAAGAGCGAGGTGCCCAAGGTCATAACGAATCCTCCATAGTCGATTCCGTTCGTGGCATGGCTTCCCGGAACAGCGGCCGCGGAAACGATCCCAGGGCAGCCAGTACCTCTGCGCCAACTCAGCTCGTCGCAGTCGCGCGCGAGCGCGTCAACTACCGCCGGTGCGGTGAAGCGCTGACCCTGCGCTGCGCACCCCAACAGCTCGGGGGCACCCGTAGGCCGGTTCAGATCGTCGATGATCAGCTGCTTCAGCGGCTCGCAAAGCGGTGCGTCGACCTCATCGAGCACGGCGCAGCTCGTTGACGAGTGGCTGGCCCCGGCGTCGGCGCTGCATGCACGACGGCCGCGTGCGCCCGGTCTCGCGGCATCGCAGACACACTTGCGGTGGAGCCGGCGAGCATTCCGCTCGTGCCTCGGTCTTCGACCGGGCGCCTACATCGCGGCAGCATCAGCACAATCGCCCGCCCGCGCCCACGGCCCAACCCTCCCGCTCCAGCCAGGGCGCTCGGCCGCGCCAGCAGGACAACAGGCTATCCGCGCTGCTTGACCCGGCATGAGCCGCCCGCGCCCATTGCGTCGCCCCCACCACAGCAGCATCGGAGCGCGGCTGTCCCGCGACTACAGACAAACCCGGTGTCGGCGCTAGAGCACTCCGGAAAGCATCGCGATCCCAACGGCCATGAGAGCCACTCCGGAGGCCAATGGCGCCCGATCGCCGAGCAGCAGGCCTCGTAGCGGCCGGCCCGCCCATGATCCGCCACCGATGCTGAGGAGCGAGAACGCCCCCGCAAGGGCGGTTGTTGCGAGCGGCGGGATCCCCGCAATCCCGGCTCCGACGCCGGAGCCGATGTTGTTCAACGAGAGGGCGACGCCCAGCTCCAGCGCCTCGCGGTAGGAGATCGTCTTGCCGCCGTTGCCGCGCCGGCGCAAGGACTCGCTTTCCAGGACCCGTGGTGCGTGGCTCGGCGCACGACCGGCAAACAGTGCGGCCAGGAGGCTGAGC
>JAFAZZ010000119.1 GCA_019239375.1 Solirubrobacterales bacterium
CTCGAGCCACTTGACGCTCCGCGCGCCGATGTAGCCTGGCACCACCACGCGCAGCGGCGCGCCGTGAACGACCGGGAGCGGCTCTCCGTTCATCCCCCAGGCGAGCAGGACCTCGGGACGACAAGCCTTCTCGAACGGGATCGAGCCGCCGAAGCGCTCGGCAGGCGTCGCTTCGAGGCACAGGTCGCCGCCGACGAAGCCAACGTCGGTGGCCTCGGGTAACGGACCAGCGAGCGCGAGCACGTCTGCGAGCCCGACACCGGTCCACCTCGCAGTACCAGTAGCGCCCGCACCCCATGGCTCCTGCCCGGGGATGTCGCGGATCGCGATCAGACCCGTGCGCCGATTGCCCGCGCACTGCAGCGTCGCGGTCACCGCCCGCTCCGGGAACGCCTCGCGCAAGGTGACCAGAGAAACAGCCAGCTCCCGCTCGACGAGCCCATCTACGTGCAACCGCCACGCCTCGGGGTCGATCTCCGGCACCGCGGCGTGCGAGCGCACGTAGAAGGCATCCGTGGCGGTCACCGCACCCTCGGCCAACGCAGCCGGTCCAGTCTCCGCATTGAACGGCTCCTCCTCGTGCACCACCACGTCCCCCCGCTTTCCGTAGCGACTCATACGAGAAGCCTACGAGCGGCCGCCCCGGCGGGCGCGTCTTGACGAAATCTTGACGGTCGCCAGCGCTTTCTTAGCGTTGCTTTGACGTGGCCTCGGCGAGGATCTGAGGTGCACCCATTTGAGATGTCTGTAGCCGATCTCGAGCGCATTTCGCATCTGCCCCTCTCGCGTCGTCCGGGAGGGGCCGGATGGAGGCGCCTACGTCTCGCCCTAATCGCCAGTTGGCGCGCCGGCGAACTTGACCGTCAGCTGGCTGCGGGTGCAGGCCGTGGCACCAGTGCGCTCCTCGCGATCCGGGGCCAGCGGCTTACAGGCCGCCGCTACCGCGCCCGCGTGGCGGCCGGGCTAGCGAGAGCGGCCCGTGATGCCGAGGCCACCACGTACGGGTTCAGTGCGGCCGTCCGGCCGGACCGGCGCGAGGTGATTGCCGCACGCGTGGTGCTCGCGACCCTGGACCGCCGGCTGCGCGCGGCCGAGCCGGTCAGTGCCCAGGGTGTGGCACTGCTCGAATTGCTGCTTACTGACGGCACCAGTCCGCTTTACCGGCCGGCCGAACCCGGAGCGCTCGGAAGCCAGCTCCGCGCGGCGGCCGCTGCGCTCGAACCTCCCGCGCAACATCACGCGGGCCGCGTTGGCCAGGAGACTCCGGGATGACCCCATCCCGGCGGCGTAGCTTGCATGAGGCGGCGCACAAGAGCGAAGCCCCCGCGCGGGATGACCCCGGCCAGGCGCCGTGGACGAGCGGGGGGAGACGGAGCTTCAACGAGGCGGCCCACAAGCTGGGCTACGTCGCCCCACCGTCAGCCAGCGCTCACGCCCAGGAGTCGGAGGTCACGCGCAAGCGGTTCGAGGCCCTGGCCGATTCCAACCGAGACGTGGTCACCCACGCCGGCCGGGCGGCGCTGGCGGTTGGGGCGCTCGGCGTCGTTTACGGGGACCTCGGCACGAGCCCCCTGTACACCGATCAGGCCATCTTCACCTCGTACAAGGCCACGGCGCACATCACGCCGGCGGCCGTCTACGGCACCGCGTCGCTGATCTTCTGGGCGCTGATGATCATCGTCTCGGTCAAGTACGCGGGCTTCATCATGCGCGCGCACAATCGCGGCGACGGCGGGATCATGGCGCTGACCGCCCTCCTGCAGCGCAACAAGGTCATCCACGCGACCCTGCTGGTGACGCTGGGGATCTTCGGCGCCGCGCTGTTCTTCGGCGACGGGATGGTCACCCCCTCGATCTCGGTGCTCGGCGCGATCCAGGGAGTTCAGGTCGCCACGCCTGCGCTCGCTCACCTGGTCGTCCCGTTGTCGGTCGCGATCCTCCTCGGTCTGTTCATCCTGCAACGGTTCGGGTCGGGAACGATCGGCTGGTTGTTCGGACCGATCATCTTCCTCTGGTTCGTGGTCATCGGGGTGATCGGTCTGAACCAGGTGGTCAACGATCCGGCGGTGGTCCAGGGGCTGTCCCCGACCTGGGCCATCCGGTTCTTCGTCGATCACGGCGCCGCCGCCTACCTCGTGCTCGGCGGCGTGGTGCTGGCCGTGACGGGCGCCGAGGCCCTATACGCCGACCGCGGTCACTTCGGCGCGGGGCCGATCCGACTGGGGTGGTTTGGCCTCGCGCTACCGGCGCTGGTGCTCAACTACCTGGGCCAGGGCGTTTTCATCCTCCACCACCCCGCTCTGGCGAAGGACGCAAACACGTTCAATCCCTTCTACCAGATGATCCCGCATTGGGGGCTGTGGCCGATGGTCGTGCTCGCCGCGGTGGCCACGGTTATTGCCTCTCAGGCCGTGATCTCGGGCTCGTTCTCCGTAGCGAAGCAAGCCGTGCAGCTCGGCTTCCTCCCCAGGCTGCGAGTCCTGCACACCTCCAAGGTCGAAGGCCAGATCTACGTCCCGATCATCAACTGGCTGCTGTGCGTTGGTGTCCTCACGCTGACGCTCGTGTTCCGCTCCTCCAACAAGCTCGGCAACATCTACGGCGTCGCGGTCACGGGAACGTTCATTCTCAACACCCTGCTGTTCCTGGCCGTCGCGCGCCTGCTCTGGCGCACGCCTAAATGGAAGCTGGCGGCAATCGCGGTGTTGTTCTTGACCGCCGAGGTCTCGTTCTTCAGCGCGAACGTCGCGAAGGTCGAGCACGGGGCGTGGCTCCCGCTCGCGATCGGTCTAGTGATGTCGATCGTGATGATCAACTGGCGCCGCGGCCAGGTGATCGTCACACGGAATCGCGTCGCCCAGGAGGGACCACTGGGGGAATTCCTCGATGGACTCGCCTCCAAGCAGCCACCTCTCATCCGGACTCCGGGCGTCGCGGTCTTCCTATGTCGCGACAAGGACACCACGCCGCTGGCGCTGCGCGCAGACGTCGAGCACACGCACACGCTGCCGGAGAAGGTCGTGATCGTCTCGGTCGACACCGTCAGCATCCCGCAGGTCGAGCCGTTCGACCGGTGCACCGTCGAGGTGCTCGGCGGCGGCCGCTTCAAGGTCCTGCACCTAACCGCGCGCTACGGCTACCACGACAATCTCAACATCCCCGCCGCGCTTGCGCAGGCGCGCAAGCAAGGTCTCCTCGAGCGCAACCTCGACCTCGAACACGCCTCGTACTTCGTCTCGCGGATCACGATCACGCCGACCCCCGATCCCGGCATGCGGGGCTGGCAGAAGAACCTGTTCATCGCCATGGCCCGTAATGCATCAAGCGCGATCGAGCACTTCGGGCTCCCGGGCGACCGTACCGTGATCATGGGCTCACAGGTCGCGCTCTAAACGTTCGACCGAGCGCTCCCGTTCTGCGAGCGCCCGCGCGTGCCAGACCTAGAACCGACGTTAACCGTCCTTCCGCTTCTGTGGCGCAGCTATCCGGTAACGGCTGGCGGCGGGGGCGCGGGACGCACGACGTCTACGCTGGCCCCGCCCTTCTCCTCCGGCTTGGGGTCGGTGATGTGGCCCGGAATGTCCGGCGTCGCCGCAGGCGGCGGGCCGGGCACTGTGGGCGGAACGGGCGGCCCCAACGGCGGCGCGGGCGGCTCGACGCCGTCGATCTCGTCGGTGCCGTTGTCGATCCTGCCCGCCCGCGCGTTCGGCTCGACGCGGGCCACGAGGTGGAAGGTCATGCGTTGGCCGGACGCGAGGTTGTTGATCACCAGGCAGCGCCGGCGGCCGACCCGAAGCAACCTGTGATCGGCGCTCACGAACGTCTCCTCGCGCGGGAGGCGATCGCACACCAGGAGATTGCGGGCGATGGCGCGTCCTCTGTTGCGGGTGGTGATCGTGTAGCGCACAAGGCCGCCGGGGTGCACCGTCCTGG
>JAFAZZ010000132.1 GCA_019239375.1 Solirubrobacterales bacterium
GTGGGCGCCAGGAGCGTCGTTGTGATCCGATCGCCGGCGAGGTCGCGCAGCGCCAGTGCCGCCTCCAGAGCCGCCACACCGCCGCCGGCGATGACGACTTCGGTGCGGGGTGTCAAGGTCGCGGATGAGTTCATCGACCCCGGCTATGTTCTCACGGCATGATCGGTCGGTGCTGCCCGCCCGGCTCGACGCGCCGGCCTGATACTGTCCACGCCCGGATCCTGACCCAGTGCGGCTTGTCTCCGGGCGCCCACGGCTCGAGGTCGAGGCCGTTAAGGCGGCGCAAGTCGGCGGGATTGGTCACCTCTTCGGTCGCGCCCACCACGATCACGCTCCAGCCCGATCGCGCTCCGTGATCGAGCCCGTCGACCTCGAAGGCGGCCGTGTTCTGACGCAGCAGCGTGTAGAACTTCGACCCCGGCGCGGTGCGAAACACGACCGACTGCGAGGGCTCATCGAACGCGTAATTGACCGGCCGGATGACGGGCGTGTCCTTGCCGCTGACCGCGAGCCGCCCCACGACGTTCTCGGCCAGCAAGCCGAGGCACTCCTCCCGCGAGAGTTCCTGCACCGCGCTCGTCATGCGCTCAACCTACCCGGTAGGAGACCCGCGCGGCATCCGAAAAAACCCGAACACGCCGTCAGTAACCCCACGCGTTAGGGGCCATACCTGACCGGGTAATGGCCGAGCGAGGCTCGGTCTCGAGGGTACTCAGTTCGCCCGGCCAGGTCTCACAGGCGCGAGGAAGCGAGACACCGGATGGGGCGTTTCGGCGGCCTCGCGCCGCTTGCCCCGTGCCGCCCCGGCGCGTCCTATCCGGCGGGTTCGACTGCCCTCGCGCCGCACCCCGGCGCGTCCTACCTCGCGGATTCAACATCCACCTGGCGCGGACCCCTCGCGGCATCCTTAAGGTCGGGTTCGCCTCCCCCGGACGCCGCGGGCGCGCCGTCGGCTGTCGCGTCGGCCTGCTCTCCGCCCCGCGCGTCAATTCCCGCCTCGGTCGCCGGAGCCTGCGAGCGTGCCGGCCCGCCCAGCACCCCGCTGCCCAGCTCGGGGTCCTCGCCAAGGCGCTCGGCCGGCGCGTCAGACCCTCCCAACTCCGGCGGCACGACCCCCTCATCGGCCCGGGCGGCCCACGGCCCTTTCTGACGCGCCTCGTCCTCTCCTGGCGCCGTGCCACCGCGCTGCTCGCTCGGCCGCGTGGGATCGCGGCTGTCCTCACTCTCGGTCATTCGATCCCCTTCCGCTCGTGATGTGCTCGAGCTGTGCTACCCGGAGCGGCGCGCCCTCAGTCGACGGCGCGGGGGCATCAGCCGCTGGTCCCTCGCAGGTGGGCGGCATGCAGCCGCTGGAGCCTCGCCGCCTCCGTGTGCTGCTCGGCGGCACGCTCGTGAAGCTCGGCCTCGCGCGCGTGCAAGTTGTGCGACGTGGGGTTGCCCGCGGCGGCATCGGCCTCGGCATGCGCGGTGGCCATCGCGGCGTGCCGGCGGGCCCTGTCGGCGCGTGCCTCCGCGTTGATCGCCCGCTCATCCGCAGTCGCGGCCAGCGCCAGCTGATCGCTCTCAACGGTCACCCTCGGGAACGGTAGGTATGGCGTCCGCCCGCGTCAAGCACTAGATTGGTGGCCAATGCGCTACGTCCACACTTGCGTCCGCGTCCGCGACCCCGCGGCATCGATCCGCTTCTACGAATCGCTCGGGTTCGAGCGACGCGGCCGCCTCAACTTCGAGACCGCGTACAACCTGTACCTGGGCCTCCCGGGCGACGGCGACACGCTCGAACTCACCGTTAACCGCGACCGAGACCAGCCGTATGACCTCGGCGACGGTTACAACCACATGGCGCTGGTCGCCGACGACCTCGACGCGCTGCTTGAGAAGCTCGCCGCCGAGGGCATCGAGCCCGAGCGCCCGCCATACTCGCCCGGCGGGAGAACCGAGGTTGGCCGCATCTGCTTCGTCCGTGATCCGGACGGGTACAGGATCGAGTTGATCGACCGCGGGTTCCCCACGCCACAGGATCCCGACGACTGACTCCGGGTACAGTGCTCTCACCACCGTTCGAGAGGAGAGGGCATGTACGAGAAGGATGGCGAGAAGTACTTCGTCGTCGACGGACATCAGCACTTCTGGGACGCTAGTCCCGAGAACTGGGTGAAGGGGCAGGAGCAGTACGCCAAGGGCTGGATCGAGTGCTCCCACGCCTACATGGGCCTGGGGCCGGCTGAGA
>JAFAZZ010000199.1 GCA_019239375.1 Solirubrobacterales bacterium
GAGCGCCGCGCGCAAGTGCTCGAGCGCAACCCGGGCGTCGGCCACCACGGGCAGCCCGCTCTGTTTGCCGGCGTCGAACGCCGCGACGTTGATGTTGATGAATCGCACGTCCGGGTCTTGGAACGCCGACTTCGACGCGGTCGTGAAATCGCTCCACCGCGTTCCAACGCCGATCACGAGGTCCGCGTCCCGCGCCAGCCGATTACCCGCCGCGCCGCCGGTCGCCCCCACAGCTCCCATGCTGAGCGGATGGTCGGACACCAGCGCGCCGCGCCCGGCCATCGTCTCGCCCACCGGGATCCCCGTGGCGTCGACGAGCGCCCGCAGCGCGCTGACCGCCTCGCTGTAGATCACGCCGCCGCCGGCCACGATCAGCGGTCTCCTCGCCGCTCTGATCAGCTCGGCGGCGCGGCCCAGCGCCTCACGCGCCGGCGGCTGGCGATACACGGTCCACACCCGCGGCTCGAGAAATGGATCAGGCACCTCGAACGCCTCGGCCTGCACGTCTTCGGGCAGCGCCAGGGTCACCGCACCCGTCTCGGCCGGGTCGGTGAGCACCCGCATCGCCTCGAGCGCCGCCGGGACCAGCTGCTCGGGCCGTTCGATTCGCTCGTAGTAGCGCGACAGCGGCCGGAAGCAGTCGTTGACCGACACCGTCGCGTCGTGCGCCACCTCGAGCTGCTGGAGCACCGGATGGGGCGTGCGGGTGGCGAACGTGTCCCCGGGCAGAAGCAGCACCGGCAGGCGGTTGATCGTGGCCAGCGCCGCCCCCGTCACCATGTTGGTCGCGCCGGGCCCCACCGAGGTCGTGCAGGCGAAGGTCCCCAACCGGTTGCGCTGGCGCGCGTACGCAGCCGCGATGTGCACCATCCCCTGCTCGTTACGGGCCGGGTGGTAGGGCAGCAGGTCGCGGTACTGGTGCAGCGCCTGTCCGAGGCCGGCGACGTTGCCGTGCCCAAAGATCCCGAAGCAGCCGTTGATGAGGCGCTCGCGGCGGCCGTCCCGCTCGCTCCACTGGACGGCGAGGAAGCGCACGAGCGCCTGGGCCACAGTGAGACGTGTCATGCCGGACACCATGATGACTCCACCTCGGCCTTAAGCCGTCCCAGCATCGCGGTCAGATCGGGCAGCTCCACGTCCAGAGCGCGCGCGGTGGCGCGCGCATCGAGTCGAGTGTCCCGCGGGACGCCGCCGTCCGGGATCGCCTCTAGGGGCGCCGCGACCACGTCCAGCAGGTTCGGATCGAGCTCGAACACCTCGATCGCCCGACGCGCCAAGCCGACGCGGTCGGCGTGCTCACCGCCGCAGCAATGGAGGATCCCGGTCACCTCGCGCTGGAGCGCCCGCCATACCAACCGCGCCGCGTCGGTGGCGAGCGTCGGCGTGGCCAGCAGGTTGATTCCGGGACTGTCCCACACGGCGAACCGCTCGCCGGCGCGCAGCGCGTCCAC
Organism: Solirubrobacterales bacterium; assembly: GCA_019239375.1. Taxonomy (GTDB): domain Bacteria; phylum Actinomycetota; class Thermoleophilia; order Solirubrobacterales; family Solirubrobacteraceae; genus Palsa-465. The sequence continues at coordinate 1,452 of JAFAZZ010000199.1, forward strand.
CAGGGAGAGCACCAGATAGCCGAAGCCCGCGTCCTGTGCGCGCGGCGCGCGCGCTCGCGCCCGGTGGACGCCCTGCACCCCCGCGACCCGCGCCACCGTCCCGTAGCCCGCGGTTTCGGCGACCAACAGCTCCGAGCACGCCTTCAGGAAACCGTAGGTGTTGATCGGGTTGGGAGGCTCGGACTCCGAAGCCGGTCCCTGGGTGCCGTCGAACACCCAGTCGGTCGAGATCAGCACGAAGTGTGCATCAAGCGCATTGGCGGCCGCGATGACGTTGCGGGTGGCGCCCACGTACGCGGCCCAGGCGCGGCGAAGGTCTGAGCGCAGACCGGCCGGATCGTTCCAGATCGCGGCGTGCACGATCGCGTCGGGCCGCGTGGCCAGGACCGAGCGCCGCACCAGCAGCTCGTCGGTCAACTCGACGTGCTCATGCGCCGGCGCCACCACCTCGGCGTCGTGCTCGTGCGAGAACACGTGCGCGAGGTTGGACCCGACGAACCCGCTCGCGCCGGTCAGGTAGATCCTCATGCTCCATGCACCTCCTCCACGCGCACCGGGCGACCCTCGCGCAGCGACCGCAGCGCGGCCAGGCCGATGACCAACGGCGCACGCGCGTCGCCGGTCGAAACCGGCGGGACGGTCCCGGTTTTGACGGCCTCGACGAACCCCTGCCACTCGCGCACGTAGCTGGGCAGATATCGCTCGAGGAAGAAATAGGGATTGGGCGGGCGGCGCTCGCCCTCGGCGGTCGTGACCACGCCCGAGTGGGCGGGCGGGTTCTCCGATACTGCCATGCCGGCTGAGCCGAACACCTCGACGCGCTGGTCGTATCCATAGGCAGCCCGGCGCGAGTTATCGATCGCGGTCAAGCAGCCGTCCGCATGCACGAGCGTGACCAGTGCCGTGTCCACGTCCTGGGCCTGCGCGAACCACGGCTCCACCCGCACCGCTCCGCGGGCGAACACCTCGACCACCTCGCTCCCGGTCACGAACCGGGCCATGTCGAAGTCGTGGATCATCATGTCGAGGAACAGCCCGCCCGACGACTTGACGTAGTCGGGCGAGGGCGGCGCCGGGTCGCGGCTCGAGATACGCACGAGATGCGGCGCCCCGATCGCCCCGGCCGCCACCGCCTCGCGCACCGACGCGTGCGCAGGATCAAACCTTCGGTTAAAGCCGATCTGAAAGGGGACGGCGGCCGTTTCAATTGCGTCCAGCGCGCGGTCGAGCTCGGCCAACTCGAGCGAGACCGGCTTCTCGCAGAACACGGCCTTGTCAGCTTCGGCCGCGGCGATGAGCAGATCGACGTGGGTGTCCGAGCTCGAGCAGATCGCCACCGCATCGAGATCCGAGTCGAATATCTCCGCGGCGGTGGACGCCGCCGGAACCCGTAGCTCGGCGGCAACGTCGCGGGCGGCCGGCTCGTAGGCGTCATACACGGCGCCGAGCGCGGCGCCCGGGACCTGATGGGCGATCAGCTCGGCGTGCATCCGCCCGATCCGGCCAACCCCGATCACCCCGATCCGTAGTGGCGCCACCGCCGTTGTCGCGCTCACGACCGTACCTCCTCCCAACACCCACTCCGTGCCGAGCGCAGCAGCGCAGCCTGAACCTGCGCCCAAGCGAGCGCCTGCTCGAAGCCTGGCTCGAACGCGCGCCCCTCGGCCACCGCGGAGCAGAACTCGTAGTCCTCGATCGTCACCAGGTCCTCGAAGGCGATGGCGTTGCCGCTGCCCGGAACGAACACGCCGTGGTGTCCGAAGCGATCGCCCCCCAGCACCGTCGTGTAGCCGGACCCGCGGTCCTCCGTGGCCCGGTACAGGCGGAGCTCGTTCAGGCGCTCGAGGTTCCAGCCGACGGCGCCACGAGTGCCGTAGACGTCGAACGCGTTCTCGCTTTCCGGTCCGACCAGCGTGCGGCTGACCTCGAAGGTGCCGCGCGCGCCGGATGCGAACTCGCACAGCATCGCGGCGTAGTCCTCGTTGGTCACCGGCGTCCGCGGGTCCTCCGGCCGTCCCCGCCCGTAATGGCTCGCGCCGTCGCCGGGTGCGGGGCGCTCGCGGATGAACGTCTCGAGGGTGCCGCTCACCCTGATGATCGGACCGAGCAGCATGTGAGCCAGGTCGACCGCGTGGCTGAGCAGATCGCTGGTCGCGCCGTAGCCCGCCTGGTCGAGCTGGAAACGCCAGGAGTTGACGCCGAGCGGATCAGCGCCGTACATCGAGAAGAAGCGGCCGCGGTAGTTGGTGATCTCGCCCAGCTCGCCGTTTGCGATCAGCTCGCGCGCGTACTGCACGAGCGGCGCCCAGCGGTAGTTGTAGCCGACGCCGCTCCTCACGCCGGCGCGCCGCGCCGCTTGCGCCGCCCGGACCACCTGCTCCGGCGTGCCGCCCACCGGCTTCTCGCAGAACACCGCTTTGCCCGCCTGCGCGGCGGCCTCGACCAGCTGCACGTGCAGCATGTTCGGGGCGGCGATGAACACTGCCTCTACGTCGGGATCGTCGATCACCGCCCGCCAGTCCACGCTGGCTCGTTTGAACGAGAACGAACCCGTCGCCTGCTCGACGCGCGCCGGCAGGGCGTCGCTGCATGCGATCAGCTGGGGGTCGAACGACCGGTTCTCGAACAGCGTGGGGATCCGCAGGAGCGAGCGGCTGTGGGCCTGGCCAAGCCACCCGAAGCCGATCACGCCGACGCCGATCCTCCGCCGGCGCGCTCCGGGAGGCGGCGCGCCGCGGACGGGTGCCGTGCTCGTGGCGGTGCTCACACCGGCGAGCCCTCCAGCCGCTCGACCACCTCGCCGAAGTCCCTGGGACTGCCGCCGACCGCCCTGGTGAAGCTTCGCGCCCCGTGCCAGTCCGCACCGACCGGTCGCCACAGGTCGATGCTGATCCGGCCGACCGTAAGCAGCTCGAGGTCGCGCGCCATCGATGCGTTCAGGCCGGCGTGTGCGCTTCGGCGGCCAGCTCCTTCGCGACCTCCTTCATCTCGGGATCGCTCGCTCGCTGAAGCTCGTGGCTGAGCTGCTCGAGCTCAGCGCCACCGGCCATCAGGGAGGTGAGCTGCTCGAGCGAAGTCTCGGACTTGGCGTAGGCGCCGAGCATGCGGCCACGCTTGAGCAGCACGAAGCGGTCGCCGACCGGATAGGCATGGTGCGGGTTGTGGGTGATGAAGATCACGGCGCGTCCCATCGACCGGGCCTGGATCACGTACTTGAGCACGATCCCCGACTGGCGCACGCCCAGCGCCGAGGTGGGCTCGTCGAGGATCAGTACCTTCGCTCCGAAGTACACCGCCCGCGCGATGGCCACCGCCTGGCGCTCGCCGCCGGACAGCGTTCCCACCGTCTGGTTGGGATCGCGGAGGTCGATGCCCATCTTGGCCAGCTCCGCGCGCATGATCTGCTGGGCGCCCTTGATGTCCATGTGCTGGAACAGTCCCCAGCCTCGCGTGGGCTCGTTACCCAGGAAGAAGTTGCGCCACACCGACATGAGCGGCACCGTGGCGAGGTCCTGGAACACGGTGGCGATGCCGCGGGCGCGCGCCTCGCGCGGGCCGGTGAAGCTGACCGGCTCGCCCTCGAACAGCATCTCGCCCTTGTCCGGGGAGTGCACCCCGGAGAGGATCTTGATCAGCGTCGACTTGCCCGCGCCGTTGTCGCCCAGCACGCACGTGACCTCCCCCGCGTGTACGGCGAGGGTGATGTCCTCGAGCGCGTTCACGCTGCCGAAGTACTTCGACACCGACCTCACCTCGAGAGCGGGTGCGCGCCCGTCCGTCGTGGTTGGTGAGGTCGCCGCCGTTTGCCCGGGCGCCGCCGTTTGCCCCGTCGCCGCGGTTTGCCCCGCGGGCACCGCGGGTGCGCTCTGTGTGGTGTCGCCGGACATTGCCGTCGTCTCTTTCGTGTTCGTCGGTGGTTCGGTCATCGCCGCGCCTTCAGAGCCCGCCGATAGATCAAGGTGTTGACCACCACGGCCAGGAACAGGATCACGCCCAGGAACGCGAAGTTCCACGAGCTATCCCAGCCGGCGTAGATCACGCCCTCGAAGGCCATGCCGATGATGCACGCGCCGAGCGCCGCGCCGATCGCCGAGCCGTAGCCGCCGGTGAGCAGGCAGCCGCCGACGACAGCGGCGATGATGTAGAAGAACTCATAGCCGACGCCCTGCTCGGACACCGCGGAGGATGCCTGCGTGAACGAGATGATCCCGACCAGCGCCGCGGCCAGCGCCGTGGCCACGAACAGCAGCACCTTCGTGCGGTTCACCGGAACGCCGACGTTGCGGGCCGCGTTCTGATCGCCGCCGGCAGCGAAGATCCAGTTGCCGAACGTCGTGCGGCTCAGCACCCACGTGCCGACGATGGTCACCGCGATGAACCACAGGATCGCCGTCGAGTAGCCGCTGGGGAGCGAGCCGCTCGAGAAGAACGAGCTGCCGAAGATCGATTTCGCACCGCTTAGCCCGGGCGGGTGCGCGCTCGTCACGGTGATCTGCGTGCTTCCGCTGTTGAGCAGCAGTACGCCGCCGGTGCTGGCGCCGCGCAGGATGAAGAACGTGGCCAGCGTGACGATGAAGCTCGGCAGCTTGGTCAGAACCACGATGTAGCCGTTGATCAGCCCGATCGCGGTGGCGAAGGCCAGCGTGATGAGGATCGCCAGCCACGTGTCGACGTGCCACTTGCCGACCAGCAGCGCCATCACGATTGCCGTGACGCCGGTCATCACGCCGGCCGACAGGTCGAACTCGCCCCCGATCATGAGCAGCCCAACCGGTACCGCCACGATCCCAAAGAACGCCGCCTGTTGGGTCCAGGCAGCCAGTCCCGTCTGCTTGAGCCACAGATGCTGCGCGCTCGCGTCGGTGATCGCGAACATGATGAACACGAACACCGCGGCGAGCAGCGAGCCAAGCTCGGGCCGCCTGAGCGCGCGAGTCAGCCGGCTAATCGGAACCAGCCGTTCGTCTTGGGCCGCCGGCGCTGCGGGCGGCGTTGCTATCGGTGGTGAGGTGGCGCTCATTGTCCCTGAGTTACGGGGTGTCGCCACCGGGCGGGGACAGCCCCCGCCCGGTGACCTTGCTGTAGGTGACTAGTCGCTTGTTCCGGATCAATCCTGGCCTGCGCCGATCGCCGCCGAGACCTTGCCGATGTTCGCCTTGGTGACCACGAGCGGCCCGCTGGCGACCGTCGTCCCACCGCCGACGGTTTGGCCGTTCTTGCGGTTGTAGAGGTCGAGGAACACGATCGGCAGATAACCCTGGAGGTACTGCTGCTGATCGATCGCGAACGCCATCGAGCCGTTCTGGAGATCGGCCTGGACGCCCGAGTTCAGGTCGAACGTGGCGACCTTCGGA
>JAFAZZ010000320.1 GCA_019239375.1 Solirubrobacterales bacterium
ACATCCTGACCTCGGCCGAGAAGAAGGTCGACAACGCGGTGTTCAACGCGATCAAGGGGCTCCAGTCAGGCCAGTTCGCCGCCGGCACCAACGTCACCAACAACATCAACAACGGCGGGATTGGCTTCGGGAAAATCGGCCCGGCCGGACTGAAGTTCAGCCCGCAGATCCTCAAGATCTTCGCCGAGATCAAGACCGGAAAGATCTCCAACATCCCCAACCAGGTTCCGTAGTAGTAGAAACCGCCTGAATGGCCGACAGCACACGCCCCGCACTCGAGCTGAGGGGCATCACGAAGAAGTTCGGCTCGGTCGTCGCCAACGACCGAGTCGACTTCGACGTGTACCCCGGCGAGGTGCACGCGCTGCTGGGTGAGAACGGCGCCGGCAAGTCGACGCTGGTCTCCGTCCTCTACGGCCTCTACACGCCGAACGAGGGCGAGATCATCGTCGACGGCCAGCCGGTCGAGATCGACTCGCCGGCCGCCGCCATCCGGCTCGGAATCGGCATGGTTCACCAGCACTTCATGCTCGTGCCGGTGATGACCGTGGCCGAGAACATCGTGCTCGGTCAGGAGCCCAGCCAACCCGGCGGACTGCTCGATCTCAAGGCAGCGCGGGCTCGCGTAAGGGAACTCTCGGACCGCTACAGCCTGGCCGTCGATCCCGACGCCAGGATCGAAGACGTCACGGTCGGCACCCAGCAGCGGGTCGAGATCCTGCGCGCCCTGTACCGAGATGCCCGCATCCTCGTGCTGGACGAGCCCACGGCCGTCCTCACCGCCCAGGAAGTGCAGGAACTGATGGGGGTGCTGAACCGGCTCAAGCAGGACGGCACCGCGATCGTGTTCATCAGCCACAAGCTGAACGAGGTGCTGCAGGTCGCCGACCGCATCACCGTGCTGCGACACGGAAAGAAGATCGACACGGTGCCGCGGGCCGGCGCCACCGAGCGGACCCTGGCTCGTCTAGTCGTCGGCCGCGATGTGCTGCTGTCGGTCGACAAGCCACCCGGCCACGCCACGGAACCGATACTCGTGGTCGAGGATCTTCACGTCCGCGACGATCGCGACCTCGAGGCCGTGAACGGTGCATCCTTGTCGGTCCGCGGCGGCGAGATCGTGGCCATCGCCGGCGTGGACGGCAACGGCCAGCAGGAGCTGGTCGAGGCGATAACGGGGTTGCGCACACCCAGGGAAGGCCGGATCGTGGTTGCCGGCCGCGACATCACCGGCCACGGTGTCCGCGCCGCCACCAAGGCCGGCGTGGCCCACATCGCCGAGGACCGGCATCGCCGCGGTCTCGTCCTGCCGTTCACACTGGCCGAGAACCTGGCCCTGCGCGAGTTTCGCCGGCCCGCGTACAGCCGGGGCGGCTGGCTGCGGATCGGGTACATGCGCTCGCGCGCGCAGCAACTGCTGCGCGAATACGACGTGCGCGGCGGGGGGACCGACTCGTATGCCTCGTCGCTTTCCGGTGGCAACCAGCAGAAGGTGGCGATCGCCCGCGAGATCGCCTCGGACCCGAAGCTGCTGATCGCCCATCAGCCGACGCGAGGGCTTGACGTGGGCGCGATCGAGTTCGTCCACCGCCGCCTGATCGAGGAGCGCGACCAGGGCCGGGCGGTCCTGCTCGTGTCGCTCGAGTATGACGAGGTGCGCTCCCTGGCCGACCGGATCCTGGTGATCTACGAGGGACAGATCGCGGGCGAATTCGCGCCGGATGCGAGCGAGGAGGAGCTCGGCCGCGCGATGACGGGCACCCACGTCATCCCCGAGGAAATGCGCGCATGAGCACGGTCGAGGAAGAGACTCAAGGCGAGGTCCTCGCCGGCGAGGAGGACACCGCCTCGGCGTCGCTGACCAGCCCCGCGCGGCTGGGCGCTTATGTCCGCCGTGGCGGGGTGCTCGTCCCGATCCTGACCACGCTGATCGCCTTCGTCGTCGGCGGCTTCGTGGTGCTGCTCACCGGCCACGACCCGTTCTCGACCTACAAGGCCATCTTCGAGGGCACCGGTTTGCAGTGGGTGTTCCCGTGGGTGACCGGGAGCGCTCGGAGCACCGCGGCGTTCAACCTCCAGCAGACGCTGATCGCGACCACGCCGCTGATCCTGGTCGGGCTGGCCGTGGCCTTCGCCTTCCGGGCCGGCCTGTTCAACATCGGCGGTCAGGGCCAGTACACGATCGGCGGGATCACCGCGGTCTGGATCGGCTCGTCGTTTGCGGGGATGTCACCAGTCCTCCACATCACGGTGGCCGTGGTGGGCGCCGCCCTGGCCGGCGCGGTCTGGGCCGGCATTGCGGGCCTCCTGAAGGCGACGCTCGGGGTCAACGAGGTGATCTCGACGATCATGCTCAACTGGATCGCGATCTGGGGCGGCGTCTGGCTATTCGGGCTCGGCGGCCCACTGCAGAACCCCCACCAGCCGTCCGTGCCGACCTCGAGCAGCGTCACCGCCTCGGCCAAGCTCCCCGTGTTCTGGGGCAACGCGCAACTCCAGGGCCTGCACATCGGCCTGTTCATCGCGCTCGCCGCGGTGGTGGTGTTCTGGGTGCTGCTCAGCCGGACGCGTCTGGGCTACGAGGTTCGGGCCGTCGGCCTCAATCCGGACGCCGCGAGCTACGCCGGGATCAGCGTGGCCAAGAACTACTTCCGCGCGATGGCGATCTGCGGCGCGTTCGCCGGCATCGCGGCGGCCATGGACATCCTGGGCTGGAAGTTCAGCCTGTTCACCAACGACATCCAGTTCTCGACCGTCGGGTTCATCGGCATCGCCGTGGCCCTGCTGGGGCGCAACAGCGCGATCGGCGTGGTGTTCGCTGCGCTGCTGTTCGGCGCGCTCGAGACCGGGACCTCGGACCGGTTCCTGGACCCGAGCGTGTTCGACCCGAACCTGGCCTCGAACCTCACCTGGATGATCCAGGGTCTGATCGTGCTGCTTGTCTCGACCGACGTGATCGCGCTGAAGGTGCTCCAGTCCGGCCGCGGAATCAGCGTTCACTTCAAACGCCGCGCCAAACGCGAGGAGGCCGGTGCGTGAGCGTCGGGACGATCGCCATCACGCCGGCACGCACCGGGTCGCCGAAGAACATCGGCATTGCCGGCCTCATCTTCGCCGTCGCGGCCTGGGTGATCACGCTGCCGCCGTTCCTGGTCCGCAACCCGGTGCCGTCGGTCATCCTTGCGCTCCTCGCGATGTTGGCCGGATCGATCGCCGCGGTCGGCGCAGAGCGGCGCCTCGGCATCGGCGCCTTTTTGCTGGCGCTGCTCGCGCTCGCGCTGGCGATCGGGAACACGAACTCCGGCGTCGCCCACCTGAAGCTGGTCTTCACCTGGTCGATCCTCGTCGCGGCGATGCTGCGCTACGCCACTCCCCTGCTGTTCGCGGCGCTCGGCGGGATCATCTGCGAGCGCAGCGGCGTGATCAACATCGGGCTCGAGGGCATGATGTTGATGGGCGCCTACTTTGGCATCTGGGGGGCCGACGTGCTCCACTCCTGGGCGCTCGGATGTCTGGTGGCCATCGCCTCGGGAGCCCTCCTCGCGCTCGCTCACGCGGTGTTCTCGATCCACCTGCGGGCCAATCAGGTGGTCAGCGGCACCGGGATCAACTTCCTCGCGCTGGGAATCACCGGGTATTTCTTCATCGCTCAGTACGGCTCGAACGGGACGCCCTCGGGCATCTCCCAGGTTCCCAACGTCAAGCTTCCGCTCATCCAGCACGTCGGCTTCTTCGGCGGCGCGATCGGAAACACCAACCTGCTGACCTGGATCGCGCTGCTGCTCGTGCCCGCTCTGAGCGTGTTCCTGTTCCGCACCCGCTGGGGCCTTCGCCTGCGCGCGGTGGGCGAGAAGCCCCGGGCGGCGGATACGGTCGGGCTACCGGTCGTCCCCATCCGCTACGCCGCAGTGCTCACCTCCGGGATGCTGGCCGCGCTCGGCGGCGCGTATCTGTCGGTGGCTTTCGTCGGCTCGTTCAACCAGGACATGACCGAAGGCCGGGGCTTCATCGCGCTCGCCGCGGTGATCTTCGGGAAATGGCGTCCGGCCGGCGCGCTGATCGCCACGCTGCTGTTCGGCTTCGGCAGCGCGCTCGGCGACCGCCTGCCCACCTTCTCGCAGAGCGCCGCCACCTTGTTCCAGGCGCTGCCCTACGTCCTCACGCTGGTCGCCGTGGCGGGCGTCGTCGGCCGCTCGCGCGCGCCCGCCTCGATCGGCATCCCGTACGTGAAGGAATAGGGCCCTGACGATGGCTGTCGCTCGACTCGCCCTGGCCAGCTTCGCCGACGGGGAGGTCCGCCTCTCGGACGAGGTCGAGCTCTACCAGCGCACCTACACGACGCTGCTGCGCTCGAGCGGGGAGACCCAGCTGCGCGTGCTCGAGCCGTCCCATATGGCGATGGGCTCGAGCCTTCACCCGCTGGCCGCCAGCGAGGAGCTCGACCTCGGCGCGTTCATCTACGCGGTCCGCCGCCTGCCCGATGGCATCGCGGGCGCGGAGCTGGTCGTGATGGGCCAGGACGTCGAGGCGCTGAGCGCGAGCGGCATCCCGGTCGAATATTGGGAGGAGGCCGAGGCGCCCGCCCGCCGGCGGCGATGGTATGACAGCGGAACCGGCACGCTCGCCGTGCTGCTGGCCAGCGCCTCCGACGTCGACGACCTGGTGCCGACGCTCGTCGCGTTCCAGATCGAATGGAACAAGATCCGCGGTCGCCAGCGCGCCTCCGGCTGGCCTTCCGGGACCGACGCACCGGACGTGCCCCCGGAAGAGTGTGCGCGCGAACTCGGGGGAAGCGCCGATGACTGGGCGCGCCTGCGAGACGCCTGGGGCGAGTCGTTCGGCGCGCGCATGCAGCTGATCAGCGAGCGCCGGCTTTCGCTGCGCGTTCGGATGCTCGGGGGCTCGCACACCGGCTACGAGCGGCTGACCCGGCGCTGGTGGGCGCCGGTCAGCGCCGAGCTGGCCGGCGAGGGCCTGACCGAGCGTCCCCTCTACTTCGTCAGCTCGAATTCCCACAGCCTGGTCAACATCGTCACTGGCATCGCCCGCGAGCGAGAAGGAGAGCTGGTGGCCTTCGTCGAGCAGCTGGACGAGCGCGACATCCTGCGCCACGAGCTCACGGCCTTCCGCGAAGGCGACAGCCAGGGCTCATGGGAGAACTTCCTGTACTTCGTCGCCCGCCTGTATTTCAGCGCCCGCGGCCACGAGGGATGGGCGGAGCGGCGCGCCGCCGAGCGGGAGAAGGGTGTCACCCATCTGCGCAGCAGGACGGCCCTCCGGGTGCCCGCGCAGGTCATCCCGCTGGACGCGCTCGACCCCGGCGCCCTGGACCCGCGGCTCGGGGAAGTCGACGCCGAGGCGCTGTCCGCCAGCGGCGCGGTGATCGTCAACATCGATTACCCGCTCGGCGTCGCCGCCTACAACATCTTGCGCGAAGTGGCCGTTGATCGGACGGGCCTGCGCGGGGTTTACGTGCTGGGCAAAGCCGCCACGCTGAACGCCGACGTTGGCGACGTGATGATCTCGAACGTGGTCCACGACGAGCACGCGGGCTCGACCTACTGGCTCGACAACGCCTTCAGCGTGGACGACTTGGCCCCGGATCTGCGCTTCGGCACCGGCCTGGACAATCAGCGGGCGGTCACGGTCAAGAGCACGTTCCTGCAGAAACGCTCCTACCTCGACTTCTACTACCGCGAGGCGTTCACCGTGGTCGAGATGGAGACCGGGCCGTACCTGAACGCGGTCTACGAGATCGCCGACGCGGATCGCCACCCGGTCGGCGAGGCGATCAACTTCTCGAAGCTCCCGATCGACCTCGGGGTCATCCACTACGCCTCGGACACCCCGTACACCCAAGCACGCACGCTCGGCGCCCAGGGACTCAGCTACTACGGGATGGACTCGACCTACGCTTCCTCGTTGGCCATCCTCCGGCGCATCCTCCGGTTGGAGGGAGTTTTGCGCGAGGTGCCGGGACGGGAGCTGACGCGTCCCTCCGGGATGCCTACGCTCCCACCGGATGCCAGGCCGTCTTGAGCTCGGTGACGGCGTTCAGACGCTCCAGGGCGTCGCTCGTCGCGTCCTCGTAGCTCGTTGCGGGGTCCCCGTGACGGACGCGCTTGATGGTCTCGGCGGCCAGCCGGTCAAGCTCGGGTGAGAGCTCGCGGTCTCCCGCGGCATCGACGATCGCGTTCAGGTCGCGGTGCGCGGCCACGGCGCTCGCCAGCTCTCGGCGCCGTCCGGACAAGAGATTCACGACTCCCGGGGGCACGTCGGCGACTCCCAGTGCCTCCGCCAGGTCTAGACCGGGGAGAGGATTATTTTCTGAGAGGATCGCCACGCAGACGTTGGCGCCAGCGAGCGCAGGGGATAGCTCGGCGATCAGGCCTAGCAGGGGCGGGGCGTCCGGGGCCACGATCCCGACCACGCCGGTCGGCTCGGGCAGCGAGAAGGAGAGAAACGGCGCGGCCACCGGATTGACCCCGCCGAGCACGGGCGCGAGCTTGTCGGTCCAGCCGGCGTAGTGGACCAGCACGTCGACGGCGGCCGCCACCTCCTCGGGCGGTACGCCCATCACGGCGCCGCGCGACTCCAGCGCCTCGGCGGCGCGGTAGAGGATCTGCCCCCGGTTGTACGCCGTGCGCGCCGCCCACGGTTCGGCCGCCTTCCGAGCGGCCGCGACCGCGTCGCGGACGTCCTTGCGCGAGGCACGCGGGAAGTTGAAGCCCTGGGCCTCGTCGTAGCGACCGGACTCGGAACGCACGAACGCGCCGCCGATCCACAGCTTGTACGTCTTGCGGACGGCGAGGCGGCGGGCCACCGGATCACGCTGCCCCGGTCACCGCACCACGCGCAGATACGGGCGCAGTCCGGCCGGGCCGCCCTCGCGCCCGAACCCTGACTCCTTGTAGCCGCCGAAGGCCGCCGTCGGGTCGAAGTGGTTGTAGGTGTTCTGCCAGACCACGCCGGCCTTGAGCGCGCGGGCCACCTCGAACGCCTTGGATCCCTTGTCGGTCCAGATCCCGGCGGCCAGCCCGTAGCGCGAGTTGTTCGCCTTCTCGATCGCCTCCGCTTGCGTGCGGAAGGTAAGCACCGAGACCACCGGCCCGAAGATCTCCTCGACCGCGATCCGGTGGGCCGGCGAGACATCGGTGAACAGGGTCGGCGCGAACCAGTAGCCGCGCTCGGGCAGCTCGCACTCGATCGTCCGGCGACTGGCGCCCTCCTGCACCCCGGCCGCGACCAGCATCTCGATCCGCTCGAGCTGCTCCGCCGAGTTGATCGCGCCCACGTCGGTGTTCTTGTCCAGCGGGTCGCCGAGGCGCAGGCGGTGCATCCGCTGCCACAGCTTCGCGATCACCTCGTCGCGCACACTCTCCTGGACGAGCAGCCGCGACCCCGCGCAGCACACGTGGCCCTGGTTGAAGAAGATGCCGTTGACGATCCCCTCGACGGCCTGGTCGAGCGCAGCGTCCTCGAACACGACGTTGGCGGACTTGCCGCCGAGTTCCAGGGTGACGGGGGTGCCCGTGCCGGCGAGCGCGGCCTGGATGTCACGGCCGACCGCCGTCGACCCGGTGAAGGCGATCTTGTCGATCCCGTCCGCGCGCACGAGCGCCGCCCCGGTGGCGCCGTCGCCGGGTAGGATCGTCACCACACCTGGGGGAAGCTCCGCCTCCTGGCAGATCTCGGCCAGCAGCAGCGCGGTCAGCGGCGTCGTCTCCGCCGGCTTCAGGATCGCCACGTTCCCGCACGCCAGCGCCGGCGCGAGCTTCCACGCCGCCATCAGCAGCGGGAAGTTCCAGGGCACGATTTGACCCACGACCCCGAGCGGCTCGACCTCCCGGGCGTTCACTCCGTAGTGAAGCTTGTCGGTCCAGCCGGCGTAGTGGAAGAAGTGAGCCGCGGCCAGCGGGATGTCGGTGTCGCGCGATTCCCGGAGCGGCTTGCCCCCGTCCATCGTCTCGAGCACCGCGAGCTCGCGGGAGCGTTCCTGGATCAGGCGGGCGATGCGGAACAGGTACTTGGCGCGTTCCAGGTCGGCCAGCGCCGCCCATTTCGGTGCCGCGCTCCGCGCCGTCTGAATGGCCGCGGTCACGTCCTCCGGGCCCCCGAAGGCCACGTCCGCTAGCCGATCCTCCGTGGCGGGGTTAATCGTCGACACATATCGCCCGTCGATCGGATCGCGGAACTCGCCGTCCACGAACAGGCCATAGCGGTCCTTTAGGCGGACGTGGTCGACCGACTCAGGGGCTGGCGCGTAGTCCCAGACGATGCTGGTTCGGGTTTCGACGGACGAGCTCATTCCTTGGAAAAGTCCTCAGAGCGGCCGTAGCGGCCGGTGTCGGTTTTGGCGTACTGCATCAGGAGATCATTGAGCACGGACGACGCGCCGATCCTGACCCGCTCAGAGGTCAACCACTCGTCTCCCAGCGTCTCCTTGACCAGGACGAGGCGGTGCAGCGCGGCCTTGCTCGTCGAGACGCCGCCAGCCGCCTTGAAGCCCACGGTCCGCCCCGTCCGCTCCGCGTAGTCGCGGATCGCCTCCAGCATCACCAGGCACACGCCGGGAGTCGCGCCGCTGGCCGCCTTGCCGGTCGAGGTCTTGATGAAATCTGCGCCCGCCTCCATGGCCAGCATCGACGCGTGGCGGACGTGGTCGTAGGACCCGAGTTCGGCCGTCTCCAGGATCACCTTCAGGTGAGCGTCGCCGGCGCGCTCCTTGACCGCGATGATCTCCTGCTGCACGCGGGTGTCCTCGCCGGCCAGGAACGCCTCGCGCGATATGACCATGTCGATCTCATCCGCGCCGGCCGCGACGGCGTCCTCGATATCGCGCAGCTTGGCCTCTAGGGAGATCTGGCCGGCGGGGAATCCCGTGGCCACCGAGGCCGTCTTGACGCCGGTGTTTTCGAGTGCCTGCTTGGCCGTGGCGACCAGCGACGGGTAGACGCAGATGGCGGCCACCGAGGGGATCTCGGGCATGGTCGGGGCCGGGCACACGCCCTTGGCGCACAGGTGGCGGACCTTACCCGCGGTGTCCGCGCCCTCCAGCGTGGTCAGGTCGAGCATCGACACGGCCATGCGAATGCCCTGCTGCTTGGCCGTGGTCTTGATGGAGCGCTTGCCCAGCTGCGCGGCGCGCTCCTCCACCCCCACCCGGTCGACATGTGGCAGACGACGGATCACGCCTTGCCAGGCTACTACGCTGGGTTCGGTGAAACGCGTTCTGGTTTTCTGCGGATCGAGCCCGGGCCGGCAGCCCTGGTACGCGGACTGCGCCGCCGATCTCGGGCGGCTGCTGGCGTCTCGAGGACTCGAGATCGTGTACGGCGGGGCGAGCGTCGGATTGATGGGCGCACTGGCCGACGCTTCTCTGGCCGCCCGCGGGACGGTGATCGGGGTGATCCCCACCCGGCTCGTCGAGCACGAGATCGCCCATGCCGGGCTGACCAAGCTGCACGTGGTCGAGACGATGCACGAGCGTAAGGCGCTGATGGCCGAGCTGGCCGACGCGGTGATCGCGTTGCCCGGAGGCACCGGCACGCTCGATGAGCTGTTCGAGCTCTTCACCTGGAAGCAGCTCGGCCTGCACCGCAAGCCGATCGGCCTCCTCGATGTGCGCGGTTACTGGCAGCCGCTGCTGCGGTTCCTCGAGCACGCGGTGAACGAGCGCTTCCTGCGCGCGGAGCACCTGAACACGCTGCTCGTCGAGCGGGATGCTGGCGCGTTGCTCGATCGCCTGGCCACCTATGAGCACCGCGCGAGCGACAAATGGCTCGATCGCGATCAGGCGGTTCCGAACACCCGGTCGCCGGCGTCGCCCAACCCGGGGCGGATGTAGGCGTTCTCGTCGAGCTCGCGGTCGACCGCCGCGGTCCAGATCCGCACCTTGGGGTGGCCGTCCTTGACGGCCTCGATGCCTTGGGGCGCGGCGACGAGACAAACAAGCTCGAGCCGCTTGGCCCCGGCTCCTTTGAGCTTGTCCAGCGCCGCCACCGCGCTCCCGCCGGTGGCGAGCATCGGGTCGAGCAGGTAGACGCGGGCGTTCGCGATACCGCGGGGGAGCCGCTCGTAGTAGTCGACCGGCACGTGGTCCTCTTCGTCGCGGTAGATGCCGACGTGACCGACGCGAGCGTCCGGCAGCAGCCGCAGGAAGCCTTCGACCATCCCGAGGCCGGCGCGCAGCACCGGCACCACCGCCACCTCGTCGCGCAGGCGCAGGCCTTTCGTCGGCTCGAGGGGGGTTTCGATCTCGACCTCCTTGACCGGCAGGTCGCGCGCCACCTCGACGGCCATGATCGCCGCCGCCTCATACAGAGCCTGGCGGAAGTCGCCGTGGGGCGTATCGCGGTTGCGCAGAACCGTTAGGCGATCGGCGAGCACGGGATGCTCGACCACGATGAGCGTTTGTGGCACGGCTGCGATGCTATCCGCGATGGCGCGAGTGAACGTCGAGCTGAAGGCCCGCGACCCCACCCCGGAGTCGACCCTTGCGCGCTGCCTGGCCCTCGGTGCCGCCGACCAGGGCGTGCTTGCGCAGCGCGATACTTACTTTCCGGCGCGGCGCGGACGGCTCAAGCTTCGCGAGGCCGACGAGGCGCCCGAGCTGATCGCCTACCGACGTCCGGACTCTCCCGACCCGGCCGAGAGCACGTACGTGCTGGCGCCCGTCTCCGAGCCGCACGCGCTGGCCGACGCACTCGACGCGGCCCTGGGCACCGTGGTGGTCGTCTCCAAGCGCCGGCGGCTGCTTCTGTGGCAGGGCGTGCGGATCCACCTGGACGAGGTCGAGGGGCTGGGGAGCTTTGTCGAGCTCGAGGCGGTCCTGCCCGATGCGGGCGACCTCGCCGAGGCGCAGGCCAAGCTCGCGCGCATGCGCGCCGAACTGGGCATCGACAACGGCGCGCTGGTATCGGTCGGTTATGCGGATCTGCTGATGGATGGGCCGCAGGCGCTCCGGCGCGCGGCGGACGCCGCGATGCGCAACGCGTACGCGCCGTACTCGAGGTTCAAGGTGGGCGCCGCCGTCCGTGGGAACAGCGGCGCGATCTACGCCGGCGCGAACGTCGAGAACGCCGCCTATCCGCAGGGGCAGTGCGCCGAGGCCTCGGCGCTCGGCGCACTCGTGGCCGCCGGCGAATCCGCCATCACGGCAGTGGCGGTGGTGGCCGAGAAGCTCGAGGTGTGCCCGCCGTGCGGGGGCTGCCGGCAGCGGCTGGCTGAGTTCGGGGGGCCCGAGACGGCGGTGTATCTCGGTCGCCCCGGCGGCACCGCAACGGAGCTCACGCTGGGCGAACTGTTGCCCGGTTCCTTCGGGCGCGAGGCGCTGCGCGAGTGACCCTCGGCGAGCCGCGGGTGGGCGTTGTGCTCGGGTCCGGTCTGGGGGCCGTCGCCGACGCCGTGGAAGACCCGATCGTGGTGGGCTACGACGACCTCCCCGGCTTCCCGCGCCCGAGCGTCTCTGGACACGCGGGACGCGCCGTGCTCGGGTCGATCGGCGGCGTCCGGGTGGCGGTGCTCCAGGGCCGCGCACACCTGTACGAGGGAGGCGACAGCGATGCGATTCGGGCGCCGGTCCGGGCGCTGCGTTCGGCCGGCGCTTCGATCCTGATCCTCACCAACGCGGCCGGGTCGCTACGTCCCGCGGTAGGTCCGGGATCGCTGATGGCGATCACCGACCACATCAACCTGAGCGGGGTGAACCTGCTGATGGGTCCGAACGATCCCTCGGTTGGGCCACGGTTTCCGTCTCTGCGCGACGCCTACGACCCAGCCCTCGTGGAACTCCTGCGCCAATCGTCCCGCGAAGTAGGGGTTTCGCTCTCCGAAGGCGTGTACCTCGCAGTCAGCGGGCCGAGCTTCGAGACCCCGGCC
This sequence comes from Solirubrobacterales bacterium, assembly GCA_019239375.1. GTDB lineage: Bacteria > Actinomycetota > Thermoleophilia > Solirubrobacterales > Solirubrobacteraceae > Palsa-465. Next base: position 11,881 of record JAFAZZ010000320.1, read on the forward strand.
GAGATCCGCGCCTTCCGAACGCTCGGGGCGGACGCCGTGGGCATGTCGACGGTCCACGAGACGATCGTCGCGCGCCACTGCGGACTGCGCGTGGCCGCCGTGTCGGTGATCACCAACCTCGCCGAGGGCATGACCGACGAGCCGCTCAGCCATTCGCAGACGTTGCGCGCGGCTGAGGCGGGCGCCGGGGATCTGACGAGATTGCTGCTCGCATTCCTCCCCCGCCTGAGCGATGCTGATCGCTGAGCTCATCCGCCAAAAGCGCGACGGCTCTGAGCTGTCGCCGGATGAGATCGTCTCGCTGGTGGACGGGATCGCCGACGGCACGGTCACCGACGCCCAGGTGGGTGCGCTCGCCATGGCCATCTTCTGGCGAGGCATGACACCGGCCGAGCGGGTGGCCCTGACCGGTGCCATGACCCGCTCGGGTGACGTTCTGGACTGGAGCGATGCCGGGTTGTCCGGCCCGGTGCTCGACAAGCACTCCACCGGCGGAGTGGGGGACAAGGTCAGCCTGCTGCTGGCTCCGATCCTGGCCGCCTGCGGGGCCTTCGTCCCCATGATCTCGGGCCGGGGCCTCGGCCATACCGGGGGCACGCTCGACAAACTCGAGTCGATCCCCGGCTATGACGTGGCTGCGTCACCGGAGCGGATTCGCTGCGCCGTGGCTCGGGTCGGCTGCGCCATCGTCGGCCAAACCGCCCGCCTAGCGCCGGCCGACCGGCGGTTGTACGCGATCCGTGACGCCACCGGGACCGTCGAATCGATCCCGCTGATCGTCGGCTCGATCCTGTCCAAGAAGCTCGCCGCCGGTCTTGACGCGCTGGTCATGGACGTCAAGACCGGCTCGGGGGCGATGATGGCGGAGCTCGACCAGGCGCGGGAACTGGCCCAGGCGATCGTCGAGGTCGCGGCTGGCAACCGTCTGCCGACGGTGGCGCTGCTGACCGACATGAACCAGGTGCTCGGTCGAACCGCCGGCAACGCCGTCGAGGTGCGGGAGTCGATCGAACACCTGACCGGTGCGGCCCGCGACGACCGGCTCCTCGA
>JAFAZZ010000447.1 GCA_019239375.1 Solirubrobacterales bacterium
GGAGCAGTGCTGTCGGTGATATTGATAGCCGCGCCGACGTACAGGCCGTGGAGAATGACCACGTCGTTCCCGACAATCGGCGGGTCCATCACCGGGGGCACCATCGGGTCGGGGTCCGGGGCCACGGTCTGCGGCTGAGACGCGTTCGAGCGGATCTCACGCGGTGTGCCAGGACAGGAGATTTGGCGAGCGGCTACATGCCAGCCTTGCTTGAGTGGCTGCGTTACCACCGGCACCGAGGCGCCCGTGCATTCCGCCGTCCCGATCAGGTGCGCGGAATCGATTGGAACCGGCAGCGTCTGTGAGGAGTACACCTCGACGTGGGTGCTGGGATTGAGGTTGGTCACGTCGACCACCCGCCCGCAGTCAAACAGGCGCGGGTCGATCACCGGGGCGGTCAGCGGCTGCGATTGGGGAAGAACATCGACCGGCGGGGTCGTGTGTGCGCTAACGAAACCAAAAGCCTGCTGAGTCGCGGTGAGCTTGTCCGCGGCCGTCAGCGGTCGTTTGAGTGGGAAGCTGGGTTCGTAGCCGAGCGTGACCTGCTCGTCGCCGATCAGCTCGGTCGTATTGGCGTAAATGCGCACGCGGGCATGCGGGATGATGCTGTCCACGTAAACAGCACGCGCGCACTCGTGCGGCGGTCTGATCCTCGGCCAAGGAATCTGTCCGGCGTTCCGAACAGGAACGTCCTTATTGCGCTGCGGCTGTCCGTCCATCATTGCTCACGCCGCTCGCAAGCATCCCCGCCGAACCTAACCCAAGCTCAGGCGATAAGTCAAGCTCAGTCCTTGCGGCTGATCTGGCGAGATGATCACGTTACCGACGACCACCCGGGGCCATCCGCCTTCGCTCCTCGCCCGGGCCGACCGCGCTTCCAGGCTGCCGAAATGCCGCCGGCGAGCTGGTCGCTGAGCAGCTCGAACACGAGGTCAGACGTGAACCGCTCGCGATCGCGCTTCGCGTGCCCGGTCAGGCGGCAGATCTCACCTTTCTCTGCCGTTCCACCACGCGGCTAGGGTCCCACACGACCGGACTGCGTTGTTTGACATCGCAAACCACGATCTCAAACAACTCGCACTCGAAGGATCCGCACCGCGCTCCGGGTTAAGGAGAAACGAGCGGCGACGCTGCGAGACCTCCGCGATCACCCGGCCGAGCGACAGTCTCCCGGTCGGAGCGCCCTTGCACAGGAACGAACGCGGGCGGCTCGCTGCCGCCCTCGACGAACGGGAGCAGCGCCGCCGACACGATCGGCGAGACACCTGATTCCGTGTGATAGAGCGCAAGCCCGGATCAAGCTGATGGTAGCCGCAAGGATGCCGGCAAGCAAACGCCAGCTCTTCTGCTCCATCACCGATCCGGGTGTCGGCCATCGCGGACACCTCGCTTGTGCAGTGGACGACGTGCACGCGTCCCGCACGACTGTGCCGCTCCTCGTGGATGCGGGTAGCGCGGAGACTGCGACCTGGCGTGACTGTCGCCTTCGCAGGCATTGGGGCAGTCCGCGACGCGGTCGTGGTCAACGACGCTCAGTCGGGGACCCAAGCGCCTGGATCAGCCTCGACGACGTCGCTGGTTTGGAATACGATGAAGGCGGGCCCCCCCGGCGGCGTAGCGGGCGGGAGGAGGTCGGCCCTCTGTATCGAACAGCATAGGTGAGGCGCGCGCGGCTGGACCCGCGCGGCCGGCCATCCGAAACAGAGAACCGACCACCCGGTATCAAGGTACGCGGTGGGCTGGACCGATCCTGCCTGTCCTCGTGCCGGAGAGGAGTGTTCGTGCTGCACGTTGGTCTTGATCTGAGCCGCAAACGAATTGACGTGTGCCTGATCTCCGATCAGGGGGAACTGATCGACCGCTTCACGGCGATCCCGGATCGCGACGGGCTGCATGGGCTCGCCCGTCGGGTGGCCGTCTATGGCGAGCCGGTGCGCGGGGTGGTGGAGTCGATGAACGGGGCCCGGTTCGTGCACGACGAGCTCACCGCGCACGGCTGGGAGGTTCTGGTCGCCGACGCGCAGAAGGTCAAGGGGCTGGCGCCGCTGGCGTGCAAGACGGACAAGATCGATTCGGGGGTGCTGGCCGAGTTGTCGTTCCGGGATCTGGTGCCGGCGATCTGGCTGCCCACGGTCGAGCTGCGGCGCGAGCGGGAGATCTCCCGCTGGCGGCTGCATCTGGTCAAGCACCGCTCGACGCTGAAGAACCGGGTGCACTCCACGCTGATCACCTTCGGTCACCAGCGCCACATGTCCGACCTGTTCGGCGTCGCTGGCCGCAAGTTACTCAAGGAGCTCGAGCTGCCCGAGCCGTGGCGCTCGCACGTCGACGCCAGCCTGGTGCTGATCGACGACCTCGAGGCCCGCATCGCTCAGATCGCGAAGGAGCTCCGTCGCTCGGGCGCCGATCATCGCTACATCCCCCTTCTGATGACGGCGCCTGGGTTCGGGTGGATCACCTCGTTCACGGTCGCGTGCGAGATCGGCGAGATCAGCCGCTTCTCCTCGCCGGTCAAGCTGACTGGCTATACCGGCCTGTGCCCGAGGGTCAAGCAGTCCGGGCAGATGGACCAGCGCGGACCGCTGTCCAAGCACGGGCCCAAGTATCTGCGCTGGGGGCTGCTGGAGGCCGCGATCGCCGCCTCCTCGCATCCGCTCTTCCGCGAGCGCTACCAGCGGACCCGACGCCGTCTCGGCCGCCAGCGCGGACCCAAAGTCGCGCAGATCGACCTCGCCCGCCAGTTGACCGAGTCGATCTGGTACATGCTGACTCGTAACCAACCCTTCACTCCGGCAGGCGCCACTTTTCGTCTGGCTGCCTGACAGCCCATTTTGGAACTGCGCCACCGGAGTGAGCCCCGATGACGCCTAATCCTCGACGTGCGATGAGCGATAGAGAGATGAGCACCGCTCCAACGGCCCGACCCCTGCGCGGACCGTGACAATAACTTCCTGCCAGGTT
>JAFAZZ010000096.1 GCA_019239375.1 Solirubrobacterales bacterium
AGTGGTCGCGCACCCGACTCCCGATGGTCCAACGGCGGTGCTCTCGCAGGACATCGAGCAGACGGCGGAGTCGCTCGACCGCTTCGCACCCGGCGACGGCGCCGCGTGGAAAAAGCTCTACGCCCAGTGGGCGCGGATCGAAGAGCCGTTCATGGACGCGTTCACGACGCCGTTTCCACCGGTCGCGCCGGCGCTTCGCCTGGCCGGGCGCCTGCGCGTGCGGGGCGCGGCCAGTCTGATCCGCACCGCGCTGTTGCCGCTGCGGCGCTTCGGGCACGAACACTTCCGCGGCGAGGGCGGGCCGCTGCTGCTGGCCGGCAACGCGCTGCACGCCGATCTCACGCCGGAGACCCCGGGGAGCGCCGTATTCGGGCTGATCCTGTGCGGGATCGGCCAGCACCTCGGCTACCCCGTTCCCGAGGGCGGCGCAGGCCGGCTGACCGATGCGCTGGTCGCCAGACTGCGCTCGTTTGGCGCCGAGCTTCTCTGCGACGCGCGGGCGGAGCGGATCCTCGTGCGCTCGGGACGCGCGAGCGGCGTCCGTCTCGCCGGCGGGCGCGAGCTCCCGGCGCGCCTCGCGGTGATCGCCGATGTCGGCGCTCCGCAGCTCTATCAAGAGCTGCTCGAGCCGAGTGAGCTGCCCGATCGGGTGCTACGCGAGGTTCAGCGCTTCCAATACGACAACTCGACGATCAAGGTCGACTGGGCGCTGTCCAAGCCCGTGCCCTGGAGCTCTGAGTCAGCTCGCCGAGCCGGAACCGTGCACGTCGCCGAGAGCCTGGACTTCCTCAGCGAGACGACCGGGTTCCTCGAGCGCCAGCTGATCCCGCGCCGGCCGTTCCTCGTCTTCGGCCAGTACAGCATCGCAGACCCGACGCGCGCGCCCGAGGGCGCGGAGACGGCTTGGGCCTACACCCACGTTCCGCAACGACCGCGCGGGGACGTGCGCGGTGAGCTCCGCGGCGTCTGGGATGAGCGCGAGCTGGACATCTATGCGACTCGGGTCGAGGACGAGATCGAGCGCCTGGCGCCGGGCTTCCGAGATCTGATTCAAGGCCGCAACATCTACGGCCCGCGGGAGCTCGAGCGCGCCGACCGCAACCTCGTCGGCGGCGCCGTCAACGGCGGGACGTCGAAGTTCCATCAGCAGGTGGTGTTCCGACCGCTGATCGGCCTCGGGCGTCCTGAGACACCGATCGATGGCTTGCTGCTGGCGTCCGCCTCGGCTCACCCAGGCGGGGGGGTCCACGGCGCGCCGGGGGCGATTGCGGCCAAAGCGCTGTTGCACAGGCGGCGCGCGACGCGCCTCGTGCGCCGCTCCTGACCGGGCTACTGCACGGTCAGCGTGCCCTGCATCCCCGCCTGGCGGTGCCCGGGGACGCTGCAGTAGAACGTGTACGTCCCGGGCTTCAGCTTCACGCTGAGCGTCTTGGTGCCACCCTGGAAGGTCGGCGTCGCGCCGGCGACCGCGCCTCCCGAGCCCTGCACGATGGTCAGATTGTGCGGCAACGATGCCTGGTTGGTGAACTCGATCTTCACTTCGCCGGCCTTGGCGCTGAGCGTCGTCTTGGTGAACTTGAGCTGGCCGCTCGGGTCGGCTGCGAGCGTGAGCGGCGCGCTCGTGCCTGCCGCGGCAGCGCTCGAGGTGGCGGCGGAGGACGTGGTCGCGCTCGCGGGAGCGCTCGTCTTGGTGCTGCTGCTGCTGCTCGACCCGCCGCAGGCGGCGATGCCGACGGCGGCGAGCGCTGCGATCAGGCCGGCCCAGATCTTGGACATGGATTCACTCCCCGGAGGTGGTTGCACTCGATGCTTCCCAAGGACGCCGTCGGCGAGGCATTGCTTCCCTCGAGGTCGAGCGCCCAATCTCTCAGACGAGCATGCGTCTCGTTATGTCCTGGTTATGCGCTGCTGCTACCAATCCTGAGCTTGATGTCCCACATAACCGGGACCCGGTGCACTAGATTAAGCGAGAACGTCGGCGACGAACCAGGCATCACCGTCGGGGCTCGGCGCTTAGATCACACGGGCCATTTGGCTGGGGGCCGTACGGTCGAGCTGGCCGCCCGCGTACTGCGAGGGCAATGGTCACGTTCGACAAAGGCGGGAGTGGGGGGCGGAGGGACAGGGGCGTCCTCCGCCCCCGCAACCCCGGCCGGGCCGCGGGGGGCGAGGTCGAGCCGGGTCGGGCCTCGCGCGATCCTGAGCCCGGCGGGAGAAATGTCGGGTCACCTGCAGCTGGTTGCCGCGGTTTGGGGGTAGCTGTCGCCGACAGGTAGGAAAGCCTCGCCCTGCAACAGCGCGACTTCCGAGTGGGGCCTTTCTCCCGCGGCGGAAGCAAAGGAAGGGCGAGCGAACGCTGCGAACGGCTGACCCGCCGGACCGCCTGACCCGCCGGACCGCCTGGACCGCCTGTCCCGTCTGACTGCCTGACCGCGTGACCACCAGCGTCGCGCGATCCGCCCACACAAAGCCCCGCCAGCTAAACAGCCTGTACAGGTTTTGCTCTACAGTCCGGTCGATGCACGTCGA
>JAFAZZ010000167.1 GCA_019239375.1 Solirubrobacterales bacterium
CGACAGCGAACGCCAGGCGGTCACGGACGCGCTAACGGGACTCGACAACCGCCGGCACCTTATGGACCGACTCGACGCGAAGATCGACGGGGCGCGGCGGGGCGGTGAGCGGCTGGCGCTGTTGCTGATCGATCTCGACGGGTTCAAAGAGCTCAATGACACGCTCGGCCACTACGCGGGCGATGAGGTCCTGCGGCAGATCGGCCCGCGCCTGCGCGCGTTGTTGCGCCACGATGATCTGCTCGCACGCCTGGGTGGCGACGAGTTCGCGGTGGTACTTGACCCCGGCGACGAGGCAGGCGCAAGTGCCGCCGCATTGCGTCTCCGCGCTGCTCTGGAGCGCTCGTTTCAGGTCGGGGACGTCTCGGTTCACGTGGACGCGAGCGTTGGCATTGCACTGTTCCCCGACCACGCGGGCGACGGAGTTGGGCTGCTGCAGCGTGCCGACGTCGCGATGTACGAGGCCAAGCGGATGCGCGCTGGCCACGAGGTGTACGCCTCGGCTCGCGATCGCCATAGCCGCCAGCGGCTCTCACTGATCGGAGAGCTGCGGGGTGCGATCGAGTCCGGGCAGCTCCGCGTCGTGTACCAGCCGCAGGTCGAGCTGGCAACCGGGCTCGTGCGCGGGGCAGAGGCCCTGGTGCGCTGGGCGCATCCATCGCTTGGCCTCCTAGCTCCTGTCGATTTCCTTCCCCTCGCCGAGCAGAGCGGACTGACCCGCGTACTGACCAAGTTCGTGCTCGACACCGCGCTTGAGGAGACCGGCGAGCTAAGACGGGACGGCTTCGATCTCAGCGTGGCGGTCAACCTCGGACCGGCGGACCTGCTCGATCTGGGCTTGCCGGTCGAGATCACCCGCCTACTCGACTTCCACGATTTCCCCGCGGCGGCGCTCGAGCTCGAGGTCTCCGAGAACATCGTGATGTCCGACCTTCCGCGAACGGTCGACGTGCTGGCGCGGCTACGCGAGATAGGGGTCGCGGTCTCGCTTGATGACTTCGGCGCCGGTCAATCCTCGCTCGCCCACCTCAAGCAGCTAAAGGTCGACAAGCTCAAGCTCGACCAGTCGTTCGTCTTGGGCATGGCAGACGACCCGCAGGACGCCGCGATCGTTCGCTCGACGGTCGAGCTCGCCCACCGGCTGGGCCTCCGCGTCACCGCCGAGGGCGTCGAGAGCGCCGCCGCCTGGGAGCTGCTCGCAGAGTGCGCCTGTGACGAGGCGCAGGGTCACTTCGTAGCCCGTCCGATGTCATCGTCGAAGCTCCTGGCGTGGCTGCACGCGATCGGCCGCCAGACGCCGATCGCTGCGCGCGGCCGGCCCTGGCTCGTGAACCATCTGTAGCCAGCCGGATGAGTATGTTTGCCGAATGGCGCCCGACCGGGGACACGTCATGCAGGCAAGCCTGGCCGCCGCGGCGTTCAGCGGGGCCCCTTCGACGCTGCACGCCTTAATCACCCAACGCAGCGTGCGATCAGCCGCCGTTTACGTCTATGACGCGACACGCGCGGTCGGCACGCTCGCTCCGCCGGGCCGACCGGGATTCGGGCGGGGCGCCGTCATCCACCTCGCGATTTCGATGCTGTGCGGAGAAGCGCTGGCCCGGGCCCTCCCCCGTGATCATCCCGCCGCATGGGGCGCCGCTGCGGGATTCGCGATCGGCGTCATCAACGTCGGCCTGATCGGAAGATCGTTCCCGGCGATCAGCCAACTACCGCTGGTGCCCCAGCTTGCCGACAACGTGATGTTCGGGACCGTCTTCGCGGTGGTGCTCGATCGCCGGGATCGTCAACCCGCCAACCGCTGATCGCCGCCAGCTCGAGTGCTCAGGGCAACGGGATCTGCCCGACGACCGTGGTTCCCCTTCCGGGCGCCGATATCACCTCGACACGGCCGCCGAGCGCCTCCAGCCGATCGCGCAGGTCGTTCAGCAAAGCGCGGAGCTCCCCCTCGTGGCGCGCGCGTTCGGCGGGCTGGCTTCGTGCGGCCGCGCCGGTCCACCTTTGATGTGGCGTCAGGTGGCAGATCGTGAGGGCCCGACCGGATCGTCCGCGGGTGCCGAGATGAGCAGGTCCATCCCGAGTCGGGCGGACAGGAATTGGGCCACCCTCTGACCTTTGACGCTATTGCCGTTGCGGTCGAGCAGCGGCGCGAAGGTTCCCATCCCGCCCTTGCCGGGAGAAACGGTGACGATCCCGCCGCCGATGCCGCTCTTGGCCGGTAGGCCGACGTCGTACAACCACTCTCCCGAGCTCTCGTACAGGCCGGCGGTGAGCATCACCGCGAGGGTGTAGTGGCACACGCCTGGCTCGATCACCCGCTGATTGGTGATCGGGTTCATCCCGCCGTCGGCCAGAGTCGCACCCATGACGGCCAAGTCTTTCGCCGTGACCTGCAGCGAACATTGGCGGGTGTATAGATCGACGGCCTCCGCCGGCTCGCAGTACAGCCGGCCGTAGCTGTGCAGCACCTGCGCGATCCCTTGGTTGCGGGCGTTGGTTGCCGACGCCGAGGCATACACCTCCTGATCGAGCGACAATGCGCGCCCGGCGAAGCCCGACATGCCGGCGAGCAGGGACTGCCACCGCTCATCCAGCGACCTGCCCGGCACAAGGCTGCTGGTCGCGATCGCGCCTGCATTCACCATCGGATTCGTGCGCCCATCGTGGCTGCGCTCCACGGCGGTCAGCGAGTTGAACGGCAGCCCTGTGCTGTTCACCCCGACCCTCTCCCGCATACTCGCGGATCCAACCAAATCGCACACCAGCGCGAATACGAACGGCTTGGACACGCTCATGATCGCAAACTCGTGATCCGCGTCGCCGACGCGATACAACGCCCCGTGCGTATCGGCGATGCACATCCCGAACAGATCGGCGGGCACGACCGCGAGCGCCGGGTACACCTTCGACGTCTCGCCTTCCCGGTCTGACCGGTAGCGCTCGTAGGCCTCCTCGACCAGGCTCCATACCAGCTCGCGCCGAGGAAGGTCACCCGTCGAGACGTACGCTCGCTCGTCTCTGCCGTAGCTCAGCATCGCGATTCGATTGCCGCCGCGGCCCACTGTACGGGAACATGCACGGCCTGGCGCGACGAGGAGGACAATACGAACTCGCCGCGGGTGTAGGCACCCGTGTCGAGCGTCCGGGCCGTGCTTGTACTACGGTTCCTGGCGCGTCGATCGTCGGCCTCTAGATCTCTGTGTTGACGGTCGCTCTCTAAGGTAGGTTCCACCGCGATGCCAGCCCTCGAGTCAAACCGGACTGCGTTGCTGTGCTGGGACGGTTCTGACGGTGCCGTCAGCGCGATCCGGCACGCCGCCCGGATCCTCGGCGCGGGCCACGATGCGGTTGTGCTGTTCGCGCACGTTCCGACCGAGGCGGCCCGCGGTATCCTCGCCGGCTTCTCCGGACCCGACGCGCCGATCATGGGGATCTCCGACGCCGAAGATCTACTCGAACGCGGCGTGGAGGTTGCCCGCGAAGCAGGTTTGAAGGCCACCGGACTGCGTATCGCCGCGGAGCGCAAGACGTCCGAAATTGTTATCGCGGTCGCTGAGGAGCACGACGTCGTCCTGATCGTGATGGGGCAGCGACAGCGCTCCCCCCTCGGAACCTTGCTGCTCGGATCGGTCGCACGTGACGTCCTCAGCTCGGACCATCGCCCGGTCATGCTGGTGGGTCCGAGCAGCTCGGGCCCATAGCCGCGATCGGCGTGGCCGCACCGCTTTCAGCGCGACGCACCCGCCGGTCGCGGAACCTCCGCGGCCACTGTGCGCTCGGCGACGGCGAGCGCTTCGTCGGCCAAGGTGTGGGGATTGTCGAGCGCGTAGATGTTGGGAGTGATGCCGGCACCCTGGCGTGCGCCGCCGCCGCCGAGGTTGCGGCCGTCGGGGGTGAAAAACTGGCCTATCGTGATGTCCAGGGCGCCGCCGTTGATC
>JAFAZZ010000196.1 GCA_019239375.1 Solirubrobacterales bacterium
CCGTGCCCGGCGGTCACGACAAGCGATCGCGACGTCCACTCGCCGACGTCGGTACCGACACGAATTTCGCTCCCGTGACGTCCGACGAAGCGAGTGGTGACGCCCTGCACGATGCGCACCCCACGTTCGGCCAGCGCCCGCTGCAGAGCAGTCGTCACCGCGGGCACGTTCACCACGCCGCCGTCGCGCTCGAGGTAGCCGAGGTCGGCCTCGAGGTACGGGAAGCGCGCTCGCAATGCCTCGCCCGCCAGCAGCTCGGACGGGACCCCCAGGTCCTCGAGCACGCCATGGCTGCGGTGCCCGTACGTGCTTGTGAGATCCGGCGTCACCGAGCGCTTCGCGATGTTCATGCAGCCGCATCGGATGAGCGCCGCCGTGTCCGTCTGTCTCTCGAACTCCTCCCACAGCCGCAACGACTCACGCGCGAGCCGGGCATAGTCGCGATCCAAGTAATCGCTGCGGTAAGACCGCGTTCGCGCGAACGATGCCGTCATCGGATCCCCGATCCGACCGCGCTCCAGCACCACAATCCGGTCAACGCGCTCGGACGCGTGGTACGCCGTGAACAAACCCATGACCCCGCCACCGATGACCACGAGGTCCTCGGTCATGCGGCGGACCACTCCAGACACCGAAGCACGCCAGTCCAGGGGCAGGCCATGCGTGCGGGGACGGCGGCGTAGATCCGATGAGGCAACTGTTCCTCGATGCGCATTGGAATCTTCGTGAACCGGTTCAGTGAATCGCTTCAGTATGCCCCATCGTCGATGCCGCTGCAGCGTCGTACACGTCAGGTGCACGCCCGAGCGCCGATGCCCGGCCCTGCGCGGTTGCCCGACGCGCCGCTGCGGCGTCGCGCCAACGGCATGAGGGTGGGTACCGTGGCGGCATGGATCGCCCGCCCGGAACGGCGCCCGCCCGGCGCTGGCATCAGATCGACTGGGAGCTCGTGGTCTGCGGCCTGCGTGGCCACGAGGTCCTCGGCACGGACGTCGCCGAGCTTCGTCCGGAGGACGAGATACTGGCGCGTGACGCCGGCGGGGTGCGTTGGCACCGGTGCCTTCGCTGCGACTCCTGGGTGGCTCTGCCGATTCCGCCCGCACCGGCCGGCGGGCATCTGCCTGATCGCGCGGAGATCGAGATTCCACTGCGGGGCAAGGCGTTACGCGACAAGGTGGTACTCCGCCTGATCGCTATCGACCGTGTCCTTCATTTTGTGATCCTCGTCGCGCTAGCGACCGGCGTACTGGCCATCGCCGGCAATGAGGCGAGCGTGAGGACCCGGTTCTACCGGATACTGACCGATCTGCAGGGTGGTGTCGCGGGTGGTCCGGTCCAGACCAGCGGCCACGTCGGCATCCTCGGCGAGTTCGACAAGCTGTTCTCGCTGCAATCGGGCACCCTCCGCGAGCTCGGCTTCGCGCTTCTTTCCTTCGGGCTGCTGGAAGGTATAGAGGCCGTCGGGCTGTGGCTGACCAAGCGCTGGGCGGAGTACCTCACGTTCATCGCCACAACGCTGCTCCTCCCGCTCGAGATCTACGAGATCATCCACAAGGGCACCGCGCTCAAGGTCATCGGCTTCATCATCAATCTCGCCGTCGTTGTCTACCTCCTGTTCGCCAAGCGGCTGTTCGGCCTGCGCGGAGGCGGCGCGGTGGACGAAGCGGAGCGAGCCCGCGATATGAGCTGGGAGACCATCTCACGCGCGACCGCACCATTCGCAGATCCAACCAGCGCTCGCGGCAGGGTGAAACCGGCCGCGCCCTGATCCGGCGCCGATCGAACGCCGTCGAGACTCGCTCTGCCTCCCGTCCGCCGTCCGGCGAACGGTCTAGCAGAGTTCGGTGGATCGATCGAGCCGGCGTTCGGGCCGAGCCATGACTCAGACGACAGCGCGTTTCCCCCGGCGGCCTTCTATCTTGAGGAGGGTGAAAACATTGAATGCCGAGGACCTGACGGCGATCGAGGGCGCCGGACGCCGCTGCTCAGTCTGCCGCACCGGGCGGCACTGGCGTGAGTTCAGCGTCGTCCGGCCGGATGGCGGTCAACCGGTGGTGATGTGCCCCGCCTGTCGAGCCCGGTACGGAGACGCTCCGCCCGGACGACCCGGCGCCGAGCAGCCCGCCGCCCCGCCGGCCCGGCCTGCGCAGCCGGATCCGACCCCACCCCAGCGGCGTGCGCCGCAGGGCGAGGACCGCGTGAGGAGGGTCGTGCGCAAGCTGCCCAAGGGCGAGTACACCACCGGAAGCATCGCAAAAGCCGCCGGGCTCAACCACGCGAAGACGCTTCGACGGCTCCGCCAGCTGGCCGAATCAGGCGAGATCCGATCGGTCGGCAAGCGCTGGTCGACCGAGCGACCCCCCAACGATCTCGACGAGGCGCTCGACCGGCTGCAAGCCCGGACGAGCAACATCAGGATCGTTCGGGACCGGCCGCTCGTGGGCTGATCGGCTTCGCGACGCGGCCGTATCCATCGCCGGCACGCTCGGCATGCGCGGCCGACCCAACCGTGTTCCTTCCCTCGCCGTCTCGCTCCGGTTCTACGGGATACTCCGCGGACGATGTCGCAGGAGAAACTTCGGCCGGCCCCCAGCTTGGCTACTCTGCGCCGCGCTCCACACCGCAACCTGAGCGTCGAGTGATCGGCGGCATCCAGCCCGTCCAACTTCGGGCGACGGCGGTGGCGTGAGCGCGAGCTCGAAGTTCCGGCCCGCCGAGTCAGCCCAGGCTGTGGGGAAGCTGGTGTCGGTCAACGTCGGGATGCCGAAGAATGTGGCCTGGAACGGGCAGACCGTCTTCACGGGCGTCTTCAAGGACCCGGTCAGCGGCCCGCGCCGAGTCGGCAAGCTCAACGTCGACGGCGATGGTCAAGGCGACCTGGCCGGCCACGGCGGCGAGCAGCGCGCCGTATTCGTCTACCAGATCGACTCCTACCGTTACTGGGAACGCGAGCTCGGACGAGACGACTTCGTCTACGGACAGTTCGGTGAGAACTTCACCGTCGAAGGCCTCGGCGACGACGAGGTCTGGATCGGCGACCGCTACGGGATCGGTACCGCGATCTTCGAGGTGACTCAACCCCGGGTCACCTGCTACCGAGTCGGGATCCGCATGAACGACCCACGGATCCCCGCCTTGCTGGTTTCACACCACCGCCCGGGCTTTTACTTCCGCGTGCTCGAAGAAGGCGAAGTACAAGCCGGAGACGAGATCACCAAGCTTGCCGGCGGCCCTGAACAGTTGCCGGTCGCCGAGGCGGACGCGCTGCTCTACCTCCCCGGGCACACGCGCCAACAACTGCTCCGAGCGCTGCGGATCCCGGCGCTCAGCCCCGGCTGGCGGGCTTCGTTCCGGGCTCTGCTCGACGGAGAGCCCGGCAGCGGCAACCCTGGCCTCGCGGTCACGAGCCCGCCTGCCGCCTGGCCCGGATTCCGTCAGCTGGCCGTCGCGGCAATCACCCGCGAAAGCGACTCGGTTATCTCCATACGCCTCGAGGACCCTAACGGGGAGCTACTGCCAGCCGCACGCCCGGGTCAGTACCTCACGCTGCGAGTCCAGCCGGATACGCACCAGAGATCGCTCCTGCGGAACTACTCCCTCTCCGGACCGCCCGGTGCGGGCTACTACCGGATCACCGTCAAGCGCGAACAAGACGGCGCCGCCAGCGCCTATCTGCACGGTCGGCTCGCCGTCGGCGACCAACTCGACATCGCAGCGCCACGTGGCACCTTCATCCTCGACCGCACCCATGCCCCCGTGCTGCTAGTTAGCGCTGGGATTGGGGCCACCCCAGTTCTCGCCATGCTGCAGGCATTGGCCGAAGAGCATTCAGATCGGGAGATCTGGTGGCTGCACAGCGCCCGCAACGGCCGGGAGCACTCGTTCGCCGCCGAGGCACAGAGTCTGCTCGCTTCGCTCCCGAACGTGCATACCCACGTTTACTACAGCCGTCCGGACCCGACCGACCTCGCAGGCCGCGACTTCGACAGCGTAGGACGTCTCACCGGGGCGCTGCTGGCCGAGCTCACCCCACCCCGCGATGCCCAGGCATACCTCTGCGGGCCTGGACCCTTCATGGACGAGATCAGCGCTGGCCTCGCGGCGCTCGGCATTGACGCTTCACGCATCCACACCGAG
>JAFAZZ010000258.1 GCA_019239375.1 Solirubrobacterales bacterium
CCGGCCCCCCTCCATCAGCAGGACGCGCCGGGCCCGGCGGGCCGAGCTCAGGCGGTGCGCGATGACGACGAGGGTCCCGCCGCGGCGCGAAAACGCCTCTTCCACCACCGCCTCTGTGGCCAGGTCGAGGTGCGATGTGGCTTCGTCGAAAAGGACAATTGTGGCCGGCGACAGCCACGCGCGAGCCAGGGCGATGAGTTGGCGCTCGCCTTCGGAGAGCGTGGTGATCTCGCTGTCGTAACCCCTGAGCCGATCGATCAGCGATCGCAGGCCGAGCGAATCGACGGCAACGTCGAGGTCCTCGTCGGACGAGCTCTGAGAAAGGTAGGTGAGGTTCTCGCGCAGGGATCCCGCGAACACATATGCCCGCTCGGGGAGCAGCGCCACCGCGCGATGGGGGTCAATCTGCGCTATACGCGCGAGCGGCATTCCGCCCAGCAGCACCGCGCCGCTTGTCGGTTGGATGCTGCCGCTGAGCAGATCCGCCAGCGTAGATTTTCCGATCCCGCTCGGCCCGACGATCGCGACGTGGTCGTCTTCGGGTATCACGAGGTCGAGTTCGTGAATGATCGGGTCCGAATGCGGGCCGTAGGCAAAGCTGGCCCCACGCAGCTCGAGCGTGTAGCCACGGGGAGTTGCGACCGGCTCGGTCGACCCGGGAGCCACGGCCGGAGAGCGGGTGGCCTCGGCGAGTCGCCGGAAGACTACGGCGAGCTGGAGACCCCAGCTGCCCACGGTGCCGACCATGGAGCGCATGGCGGGGAGTAGGTTCAGCGCGAGGTAAGTGACTGCTCCTGCCACGTCGCCTACCGTCATGCCCGCATGACGTGTGAGCCATGGCGCGGCGGCTAGCACTAGCACGAGGGGCAGCTCGCCGCCGACGGCCACGATCAGTCGGCGAGCCGCGCTCGCGCGTGCCAATGCGCGTGTGGCCGCAGCCTGCGCGTCAATGCTCGACCCGACTGCTTCGGTCATGCGCGCCTCAGCGCCACAGGCGACGACGTCGCGCAGCGCCATTAATGCCGCGCCAGCCTCGCCGGCAATCCGTTCGTCGGCGAGGACCCGCGCGTATTGGCGTCTCGACAGGGGCGGGAGCAGCGCGCCGTACAGCGCGAGCGCCGCCACCACGGGCGGAAGGCAGAGAGCGGCTGCGGCCGGCGCCAGCACCAGCAGCCCGGTCAGCGACGCGCAGATCGTCACCGCCGTGGGCCGCATCGTTCTGAGCATCGCCGACACGAGGTTTCGGACGGTCTCGACCTGGCTCGTCAGCCGCGCGACGCTGGCCAGATCGCTTCGATCTCCGGCGATGGCGTGCTCGAGCGTAGCGGTGACCACCGACTCGACCAATTCATCGCGTAGCGGTTCGACGACGGCGCCAAGCCAGGGGAAGACTCGTGTGGCGGCGATGGCGCGGACGCCAGCTGCGACGCCGAGCACAGCCAGCCAGGCCAATCCGACGATGTAATCTCGGTGCAAGAATCCGCGATCGAGGGCCATCGCGACCAACGCGCCGCTGAACAGGGCGGGCAGAGCGTCGACGATCGACCACAGCAGTACATGAAAGAGCGCGTGCCGGTGGCGGCGCAGGAACGCGGCGAAAAGTGCCGTGGAGTTCACCCCGCCACCTCTGCGAACACGTCGCGATAGCTCGGGTCAGCCCACAACTGCTCGTGCGGCGCGTACCCTCGCAGCCGCCCCTTGTCGAGCCAGGCGACCACGTCTGCCCTGGCCGCCGTGCTAGGCCGATGGGCGATCAGGACCCTGGTCGTTCCGTGAAGCCGGCTGGTTACAGCTTCGTTGACCAGTGCCTCGGTGACCATGTCGAGGCTCGAGGTAGCGTCATCCAAGATGACGAGCCGGGCATCCTGCACGAAGGCGCGGGCAAGCCCCAGTCGTTGCGCCTCCCCACCGGAAAGCGGTGCATCAACGAGACGCGTGTCATAGCCGGCCGGGAGGCGGCGGATGAAGCCGTCGGCCTGCGCCATCCCGGCGGCGAGCTCGACGTGCCCCCGCGAGGCGCCGGGTCTGGCGCACGAGATGGCGTCGTGAAGCGTGTCACCTAACAGCGTCGGCTGCGCGAATGCGTACGCCACCGCGCTGCGGAGCGACTCGCTCGCAAGCGATGTCACCGGCACCCCATCGAGCAGGACCTCGCCGTCGTCGGGCTCGCGAAGCCGGCCGAGCAGGTGTGCGAGCGTGGTCTTTCCCGCGCCCGAGCGCCCGACGACGGCCAGCAGCCGGCCTGGAGGTATCTCAAGGCTCACGCGGTCCAAAACCAGCTCGCCGGTGGAAGCCTTCGCGGTAACCATCCGGAGCTCCACGGCACCGGGCCCTGCGGGCAACGACTCGGTCCCGCCGTTGGAAAGAGGGGCCAGATCATCGAGAAATTCGGCAATGCGCCTCCCGCCCGCGCTCGCATACCCGATCTCGACCATCAGCTCGATCTGGCCAAACACACCCAGGGCAATCGTGACGTATCCGGCCGCGGCGACAAACTCGCCGGGGCTGATCTCGTGCGCGGCTACGCCGATGCCCGCGGCTGAAAGGACCGCCACCTCGGCCAGAGCGCCCACCAGCGTCGCCTGCCACACCGACCGGCGCTGCGCCGCCCACGTCGCGTAACCGGCCTTGGACAGCTCGGGAAGCGGATCGAGAATCCGCCTGGTCTCTTGCCTCGTCGTGCGTGCGGCCCGGATCGTGCGGACTCCGCCCAGCGCGTCGACAAGCCGCGAAGCGATCGTCCCCTGTAACTGACGGTAGAGAGTGAAGAGATCCGTGGATGTTCGCATCAGAGCCATGACGATCGCGGCAGTCGGAGCGGCACACACAAGAAAGGTCACCGCCAATGGCCAGCCGATCAGCCCGAGCGCGACGATTCCGCCGCACGATGCAGCGAAACCACACGCAAGGTTGACCGCAGCCGGGAGCACCGACGCACAGTCGGCCGTGCTCGCCACCAACCGGCTCGTGAGATCCCCGGGGCGAAAACGTTCCTGGGCACGGAAGCCGAGGCGCACGGCGTGTCGCACACCGGCGTGCCGGAGCGCCGCGGTCGATGTCGCGGTACAGCCTCCCTGGGCGACGCCAACGAGGATGTCTGCCAAAGCGGCAAGCGTAAGCAGCAGCGCCAACGGCAAGACAGTCGCGGCCATGCCGCCGCCCCGCAAGACCTCGTTGATCGCGTGAGCCAGCGCTGCCGGAAGCAACAGCATGGCGCCGACGCTCGAGATACTCGCAAGGACGAACAACGTGCTCCAGCCAGGCGCCTGCCGAGCAGATCGCCCGAAGAGTGCGACTATTTCTCTTACAGATCTCACTTAGTGCTCAAACGTTCGGTCGATGCAGCGGGTAACTACAAAGGGGTGGCAGCAAGAGGGGCAGGTGTGCCGGACCGGGTTAGCCCGGCACCGGCACACCTAGCTCGACTCTAAATGCGATAGGTCACCAGACATGTGACCTCGCACGTAAATGCGCAGAAGTAGAGCCCCTCGGGCTCGTCCGCGGGCAGCATCTCCAGCGCCCTGATGTCGACCTCGGCCTCCATCGGCGCCTCGGTCAGGACGATCGTATCCATGTTTCACCCCCTTTCATGACTCGACGTTGTGGGTAAGGAATTGCATAAGCCGTTCGCCGATCCGGTGGCCGGCGGGACCCTCGAGCGGATCGTGCCCGGCGTCGGGAACCTCGAGATACTCAAAGTCGACCCCGGGCCGGCGACCGCCGGCCACGAGCGCGCTGCGCAACCGTCGCGAGTGGCTGACCGGGATCAAGGGGTCGCGCTCCCCGTGCACCAGGAGCAGTGGCGTCCGGATCCGCGAACACAAACGCCCCACATCCCGCGGCCCCAGATGGTCATCGATCGTGGTCTGGCCGCCGAGGCGGTCGATGAAGTTGCGCACGGGTGTGTCTGCGTCGGCGTACAGTTCGGCTCCGGAGAGGAAGGCCGACACCGCGACGCAGCGCGACCACGCATCTGGTGCGCACGCGGCGCTCAGGAGCGCCAGGAACCCACCGTAGCTGGTGCCGTACAGCATCGGCGCGCCGAGCCCGACGGCTTCCCGCTGGGCCGCGAGCCGGCGGCCGAGCCGCACGATATCCGCCAAGTCCGGGCCTCCCCACGCGTCGCGAATGGCGAGCCGATGCGCCGCCCCGTAGCCCGTGCTGCCGCGCTGGTTTGGCGCGAGCACCGCGATGCCAGCAGTCGCGAGTCGCTGGAACAGCGGCTCGTAGCCGAGCTGCCAGGCCGCCTCGGGTCCGCCGTGCAGCGCGATGAGAATGTGCGAGCTGTACCGCCAGTCGCGCCCGCCATAGACCACGGCCTCGATCGGCCTCTCCGGCTCCGGCAGCCACTCGGCATGTGCAGGCACCGCTGACGGCAGAGGGTCGCTGTGCTCCCATGCAAGCGGTTCGCCGTGCAGGCTGGCAAAACCCGTGGGGTGCCGCGGCGCCGAGAAGGTGACATGCAACCGGCTGGTCTGCCACGCCGCCGGGGACCGCACGATCCCGGGTGGGACGGTCACCTCGTGCGCCGTGTCAGCCGCCGCGTTGTACTCGAACAGGTGCGCGCGTGCGCCGCGGTTGACGACCACCGCCAGCCGACGTCCTTCGGGATCGAACGCGAGTGGGCGCGATGCACCGGCGAGCGTGTTCAGCCCCGGACGGTCGCGGATCGTCCCCCGCGGCTCGGCCAGCGCGAACTGCACGGCGCGCCCGCGCGCGACCGCGATGAGCAGGCTGCCCGAGCCGGGACTGGCCAGCACCACCTGTGCCGATGGCAAGGGCAGCGCGCGCCACGAGCCGTCGGCGAGGTCGACCACGGCCGGAACCGTCCGCCCGTCCACCGTCTGGTTGACCACGAGGAGGGTCCCGTCTGGGTCGAGCCAGGACCCGCCGCGCAGCAGACCTGGCACGGCGACGACCGGCTCCGACACCACCGGCGGACCTCCCCTGATTCGCCACAGTCGCGTCCGGCCATCATCATGCCCGAATCCGACCGCGACGGCATGATCCGCGCCGGGGCTGGCCACAAGGCGCAGCCCCACTCGCGCAAACCGTCCGAGCACATGACTTACACCGAGCGCCGCGTCGAGGTGGGTGAGCTCGCAGTGACCGCAGAGCGACCGCGTCATGAATACGGCGCCGCTGTCGGCGACGATCGCTTGGGTGTGACCCGACTCGAGCCCCACGGCCGGCCAGGGAACGGCCACTTGGCTTACGACTCCCAGTGACCATCGCTCCAGCGCCGTCTCGCCTGCGCTCTCTCGGAGACAGAGTCCGAATGAACCACGGGGCGAGATCGCGAAGTTTCTCCGCGACGCGGACGCCGGGCCGGCGCGCAGGCCGGTCATGCCGCCGCAGCCTCGGCCGGCCTCGCGACAGGAGCCAACTCGAGGTCAACCGGCATGAACCATCGGGGACCCCCGTGGCTCAGCCGGAGCAGCAGCCCGAGAACGCCGGCCAGCCCGGTGTTGAAGTCCACGGTCACCGAGTGCTGCGTTTCGTCGCCGACAACCCGCCGACCGCGCCGGCAGGCATGGCGGACGTACATGCACGCGGCCATCTCATCGGCCCAGTCGCGATAGCGCTCCCCGCAACCGGCAGCGGCCAGGTCGAGCAGGAACTCGGAGTTGCCGGCGACGCCATGGCACGTCACCGGCGAGCCGTGCCAGCGGCGCCGGTACACGGCCACCGCCGCGAGTTCGGCCAGTCGGCGGTGACGATCATCACCGCCCGCGAGCCACAAACGCACGAGAAACGTGCCAATGCCCGACGCGCCACTGCACCAGTGCACCGAAGTTCGTGCCGGTTCATTCACCTCCGCTGGCTGCTCGTGCCACAGCGCCTCGCCGTTGCGCACTATTGCCGCCTCCGCGAGAGTCGTACCCGCTTGCCTGGCTGCCTCGAGGTAGCGAGGCTCACCGAGGTTCGTACCCGCGGACAAGAGAAAGGCTCCCACCCCGGCCACGCCGTGGGCAAAACCCAGCTGGCAAAGTCCCGCCAGCTTTGAGTCAAAGTCACTGGCGATCGGCCATACCAGCCCGCCCGCGTATCGCTGAGACGCAGCCAGTAGCCCGTCCGCGCAATGGACCACGCCCTCGCGCAGTTCCGGATCGCCGGTGCCCTTCCACAAGTGCAGCAGCGCCATCCCGGCCCCGGCTGCGCCATGGCACACGTCGGGGTTCGGCCAGCGCGCTGGGAGGCTGCGAGCCAGCGCCAGCGCCGCCGTGTCCAGTTCTGGAGCCTCCAGCACCCGCCCCGCCTCGAACAGTGCCCACGCCGCTCCGGATCGACCGAAATACAGCCCGGGCAGCGTGCTTGGCCGGACGCCCACGGTCTGTGACAACCAGTCGGCGACCGACCTGACCCCCTCGCGAAGTCGTGCATCGGGCCTCGCCTCGTAGGCCCGAGCCAACACGGCCAGGACTCCAGCCGCACCGTGTTGCACGTTGCACGCGTCCGTGGTCGACCCAAAGGATCCGGAGGGCCAGAGACGATCGCCCTCGCTGGACATGCTTTCCAGGATGTGCTCCAGCCCCTCGGTGAGGAGCTCGTCTCGCTCAGCGGATAGCCGGCTGACCTCATCCGCCAGGTGCGCCGGGCGTCGCGTTCCGGCGTCGGCGACAGCACCCGAGAGCGAGTGCTCGGCCGCCGCCAGGCTCTCCCGCACCCGCGCGAGATTCCAGCGCCGGTCGGGATCCTCGTCGGTGAGACCGACGATCGCCGGCGCGAGCAACTGCAGCCCTTTGTTGCGAACAGCCAGGCAGTCGATCAGTCGCCTCAGCCGCTGAGCCGTGGTTCGCATGGGAGGATCGTCGTCCGGAAACACCGGATCCAGGGCCGTGGCGAGGTAGAACATCGTCACGCCCAGGGAATAGAGGTCCGCGGACTGCGAGGGCGCGGGACCGTGCGCCGGCAGGGCAAGCACTTCGTCGGGCGCATACGGCACAGTGAACGCCCTGAACGTCGCCGCGCCGGGATAGGTGACACACTCGAGGTCGACGAGCTTGAGCGTCCGATCGGATGCGACGACAATGTTGTTGGGGTTGAAGTCGCGCAGCACCACGCCGAGCTGGTGAGCCACGTCGAGCAGCCGGGTCAGCTGCCGCGCGTAACCGAGCGTCAGCGCTGGAGGTAGGCCTGTATCCGGCTCGTCCACCTCATCCAGGCGCTCTGGCACCCAATGGCGAAGTGAGGAGCCCTGCACCATCTCCTCCACGAGGAACTGGTCCCCGTC
>JAFAZZ010000378.1 GCA_019239375.1 Solirubrobacterales bacterium
CGCTGGTCCTCTGCTTCGTGATCGGCTATCCGGTGGCCTACTACGTGGCCCGGCATGCCCGGCGCACCAAGCCGCTGCTGATCGCGCTGCTGGTGATCCCGTTCTGGGTCAGCTACCTGCTGAGGATGCTGGCTTGGATCGGGCTGCTCTCGAGCGACGGCTACGTCAACAAGCTCTTGATCGACCTGGGCATCTCTCATCCCCCGAATTGGCTGAACGGCAACGCCTTCTCGGTGATCCTCGCGCTCGTCTACGGCTATATCCCGTACTTCATCCTGCCGGTGTTCGCCGGGTTGGACCGGATCGACGCCAGCCAGATCGAAGCCGCGCGCGACCTCGGGGCCACCCCCCGGCAGGCGTTCATGCGCGTGACCCTGCCGCTCAGCCGTCCGAGCATCCTGGCCGGCGCCGCGCTGGTAGTGCTGCCGATGTTCGGCGACTACTACACCAACGACCTGATCTCGGCCTCGCCGCGGACGAACATGCTCGGCAATGAGATCAACCTGTTCGTGCAGGGGGGTCCCGAGAAGAACCTCGGCGCGGCGCTGGTGCTGGTGCTCATGTCGATTCTGTTGGTGGCGATGGCGTACTACGTGTACGCCACCGCTCGCGACACCCGGAGGCTGGCGTGATCGCCCGGCTGAGCACGAAGCTGCGCAATCCATGGGGCAAGCCACGCTTCCTCGTGCTGGTCACGTGGCTGTACCTGGCCTGGGCGCTCTTGCCGGTGCTGGTCGCAATGCTGTTCTCGTTCAACCAGGGTCGGTCGCGTAGCGTTTGGCAGGGGTTCTCGATCCGATGGTGGTGGGGCGATCCGAGCCAGTCGATCTTCCACGACCCGCAATACACGCACGCACTGGTGCACAGCCTCGAGCTGGCCGCGCTGGACATGCTGATCGCCACTCCGCTCGGCGTGCTGCTCGCGCTCGGGCTCACTCGGTGGCGTGGTCGAGGGTCGAGTGCCGCCAACGGGCTGATGCTGGTTCCCCTGGTGACGCCGGAGATCGTAATGGCGGTGTCCCTGCTACTGGTGTTCACCCAGTTGGCGGTGGTCCCGTTCGCGCTCGTGCATCTGGGCACCGGGGCTCAGGTGATCGGCCAGGTCACCTTCTCGGTCTCCTACGTAGTGGTGATCGTCCGCAGCCGCCTCGCTTCGATCGGTCCCGAGTTCGAGGAGGCGGCGCGCGACCTCGGCGCCACCCCGATCGGCGCGCTGCGTCTGGTCTTGCTGCCGTTGCTGTTGCCGGCGATCCTGGCCAGCATGCTGATCGTGTTCGCGCTCTCCATTGACGACTTCGTCGTCACCCAGTACATGTCGTCCAACGCGGCGACGACCACGATCCCGATGTTCCTGTACGCCAATGCCCGGGGCGGGACGACCACGCCGGCGCTCAACGCGCTGGCTTCGATCCTGGTCATCACCACGCTGGTCGGGGTGGTCATGGCGTACGTGCTCTACACGGTGCTGAGCCGTCAGGCGGCTGCCCCGGGCGGGGCATCGGTGCTGCGCGAGTTGTCCGGGCTCGAGGCGGCGGCGTGATGTCGTCCGGCAGCGTCGAGCTGCGCGGCCTGACCAAGCGCTTCGAGGACTCGGTCGCGGTCGACGGCATCGATGTTTCGATCGAGCCGGGAGAGTTCTTCTCGCTGCTTGGCCCCTCGGGCTGCGGCAAGACGACGACGCTCCGGATGATCGCCGGGTTCGAGCGACCCACCGCGGGCCGAATCGTGCTCGATGGGGTGGACGTGGCCGAGGTGCCGCCGCACGATCGCCACGTGCACACGGTGTTCCAGAGCTACGCCCTGTTCCCGCACCTCGACGTGTTCGGTAACGTCGCGTTCGGGCTGCGGCGGCGCCGCGTGGCCAAGGACGAAATCAAGCGCCGCGTGGAGCAGGCGATCAACCTAGTCGAGTTGCGCGGCCTCGAGAGGCGCCGGCCGCGCCAGCTTTCGGGCGGACAGCAGCAGCGCGTGGCGCTGGCGCGCGCGCTTGTCCTGCGCCCGGCCGTGCTGCTCCTCGACGAGCCGCTCGGCGCTCTCGACGCGAAGATCCGCAAGCAGCTCCGGCTCGAGCTCAAGGCGCTCCAGGAGGAGGTCGGGATCACCTTCGTGTTCGTGACTCACGACCAGGAGGAGGCGCTCAGCATGAGCGACCGGATCGCGGTCATGAACACCGGGCGGATCGAGCAGATCGGCACGCCGGCCGACGTCTACGAGCAGCCCGCCACGCTGTTCGTGGCCGACTTCCTTGGGGTCTCGAACTTGATGGACGCGCACGCCGAATGGGCCGGCTCGGTTCGGATCGGCGATTTCATTTTGCGCGCCGGCTGCGGCGACCTTGCCGCCCGTGGGCTGGTGAAGGTCGTGGCCCGCCCCGAACGCCTGGGGCTTCTCGCGCACGGAACCCCGACCGAGAACTGCCTGCCGGGGATGGTCGAGCGTACGGTGTATGTCGGAGCCAACCTCCAGGTGATCGTCCGGCTGCCCACCGGCGGCACCATCCAGGCGTCGATCGCCAACACCGGCGACGCCACCGGATACGCGCAGGGGACACCGGTGGCGGTTCACATCCCGGCCGACGCGCTGCGCGTGCTCGCGCCGGCGCGGGTCGCTCCGGCGCCCGAGGCCGGGGCCGAGCCGGCTGCCGCGGCCGCGCCGGCCGTCGCGGCGCAGCCGTAGCGCTCCTCCGCGCCTTGACCGCCAACAAGTGACTACAGTGCGGTCCCATGAACGCGCGCGACTGGCTGGCGGCCTACGCCGAAAAGCTCGGCACGCCCCCACCCTCAAACCAGGAGTTCAAGGCGATACTCGACGTGGCGGCCGAGGCGGCGCACGCCTCCGAGCGTGTCGCCGCGCCGGCCGCGTGCTGGGTCGCCGCTCGGGCCGGTGTCGACCTGGACGAGGCGCTGCGAGCCGCCCGCGAGGTCGGCGAGCCCAGTGACTGACCCTCCGTACGACATTGTCGTATTCGGCGCCACCGGCTTCACCGGTGCACTCACCGCCGAGTATCTGGCCGCTCATGCGCCGCAGAGCACGCGCTGGGCGCTGGCGGGGCGTAATCAGGGTAAGCTCGAGGACGTCCGCCGGCGGCTGGCTGCGCTGAACCCGGCGTGCGCCGAGGTACCGCTGCTCCGTGCCGACGTCACCGACACCGACTCGGTGCGCAACGTGGCCGAGGCGACCCGGGTGGTGATCACCACGGTCGGACCCTACATCCGCCACGGAGAGCCGCTCGTGCGGGCGTGCGCGTCGGCCGGGACCGACTACGTCGACCTCACCGGCGAGCCGGAGTTCGTCGACCGGATGTGGCTGGGCTATCACGAGCAAGCGATCGAGACCGGCGCGCGGATTGTTCACTCGTGCGGGTTCGACTCGATCCCGTACGACCTGGGCGCGTTGTTCACCGTCCAGCAACTGCCGGAGGGCGCCCCGATGGCGCTCGACGGGTTCGTGCGCGTCGGCGGGAGCGTCTCCGGCGGTACCTACCAGTCGACGATCGAGATCCTCGCGCGGCTGCGCCAGAGCGCGTCGGTGGCGCGCGAGAGGCGCGGACGGGAGACGCGCCCATCGGACCGCCGGGTGAAGGGCATGCCGGGGACGCCTCACCACGACGAATTCGGCGGGGGATGGGCGGTGCCGTTTCCCACCATCGACCCGCAGACGGTTCTGCGGTCGGCTCGCGCGCTCGAGCGCTACGGGCCCGAGTTCACCTACAGCCACTACCTGGTGGTCAAGCGGCTGCCGGTGTTGATCGGGATGGTCGGCGGCGTGGCCGGGGTCGCGGCGCTGGCACAGATTCCGCCCACGCGCAAGCTGCTGCTCGATCTCAAGACCTCGGGATCCGGCCCGTCGCCCGAGGAGCGCCAGAAGGCGTGGTTCCGGGTCCGCTTCGCCGGTCGCTCGGGCGATCGGCAGGTGCGCACCGAGGTCTCGGGCGGCGACCCGGGCTACGGCGAAACCTCGAAGATGCTCGCCGAGTCGGCGCTGTGCTTGGCGCACGACGATCTGCCGGAGCGGGCGGGGCAGCTGACGCCGGCGGTGGCGATGGGCGACGCGCTGCGCCGGCGACTCGAGGGGGCCGGAATCGGATTCGAGGTGCTCGATGGCGAATAAGTGGACCGCGGCCGACATCCCGGATCAGACCGGACGCCTGGTTGTCATCACTGGCGCCAACAGCGGCCTGGGTCTGGCCACGGCCCGCGAGCTGGCCCGTGCGGGCGCCTATGTGGTGCTCGCAGTGCGCAGTACGGCGAAAGGCGATGAGGCGGCCGGGCGGATTCGATCGGCGGTTCCGGGCGCCGCGCTCGAGGTGGCGCCGCTCGACCTGGCCGACCTCGGCTCGGTGCGCGGCTTCGCCGGCCGCCTCGCCGGCGTACACGACCGGCTCGACCTGCTGATCAACAACGCCGGGGTCATGGCGGCGCCGCGCCGGCTGACCAAGGACGGCTTCGAGAGCCAGTTCGGGACCAATCACCTCGGGCACTTCGCGCTGACCGGATTGCTGCTGCAGGCGCTGCTGAAGGCGCCGGCGCCGCGGGTGGTGACCGTGTCGAGCACCATGCACCGTGGCGGGAAGCTGAACTTCGACGATCTCCAGGGCGAGCGGCAATACAGCCGCTGGGGCGCCTACAGCCAGTCGAAGCTGGCCAACCTCATGTTCTGCTTCGAGCTCCAGCGCCGCGCCGCCGAGGCGCAGACCGCACTGCTCAGCCTGGCCGCCCACCCGGGTTACGCGGACACCAATCTCCAGTTCGCGGGGCCGGACCGGTTCTACGAGAAGGCGTACATGTGGATCGGGAACAAGCTGTTCGCCCAGAGCGCAGACATGGGGGCGCTGCCGACGCTGTACGGCGCCACGTTCCCGGGGCTGCCCGGCGGCACTTACGTCGGTCCGGGCGGTCCGGGCGAGCAACGCGGCCACCCCAAGGTGGTAACGGCGGCGGGCAAGGCGTACGACGAGCAGGCGTGGCGGCGACTGTGGAACGTCTCCGAACAGCTGTCCGGCGTGCGCTACGAGTTCCCCAAGGCAGCCGCGGCGGCGTGAGCGACTTCCGCAGCGATGGTCGCGCGGCGATCGATTGGGCCGCCGACTACCTCGAGCGCGTACACCAGCTTCCCGTGCTCGCGCAGGTCGCGCCCGGCGAGATACGCGGGCGGCTGCCCGCGCGCGCGCCCGACGACCCTGAGCCGTTTGCCGACGTGCTGCGCGATCTTGACGAGATCCTGCTCCCGGGCGTCACCCATTGGCAGCACCCACGCTTCTTCGCCTATTTCGCCACCAGCGCCTCCGAGCCCGCGATTCTGGCCGAGCTCCTGGCCGCCACACTCAATTCGGTGGCGTTCCTGTGGCGGACCGCGCCGGCCGCGACCGAGCTCGAGGGCGTCGTCCTTGACTGGATCGCCGAACTGCTCGATCTGCCCGCGGGCTGGCACGGGCACATCGAGGACACTGCGTCAACCGCGACACTGGCCGCATGCATCGCCGCGCGCGAGGCCACCGGGCGTGACCTGATCCTGTGCTCCGAGCAGGCGCACTCGGCGGCCGACAAGGCGGCGCGGATGCTCGGGATGCGGCTGCGCAAGGTGCCGGTCGACTCCGAGTTCCGCATGCGTGCCGACGCGCTCGGGGACCTCTCCGACGCCGCCGTGGTCATCGCGACGGTCGGCACGACGGCGGCCACGGCGGTGGATCCGGTTCCGGCGGTGGCCGATGCGTGTGAGGCGAACGGGACGTGGCTGCACGTGGACGCCGCGTACGCCGGCGCGGCGATGGTCTGTCCCGAGTTTCGCTGGGCTTTCGAGGGCGTGGCGCGCGCCGACTCGCTGGTCATCAACGCTCACAAGTGGATGCTCACGCCAATGGACTGCTCACTTTTGTGGACTCGCCGACGCGAGGACTTCCGCCGCGCGTTTAGCGTGGTCCCGGAGTTCCTGCGCACTCCGGACGCCGAGGATGCGCTCAGCCTGAGCGAATACGGGCCGGCCCTGGGCCGGCGCTTCCGAGCGCTCAAGCTGTGGGCGGTACTGCGCTGCCACGGGCGGACCGGCCTCGAGCGCCACATCCGCAATGGTGTCGAGTTGGCGGCGAAGTTCGAGCGCTGGGTGAGTAAGGCCGATGGGTGGGAGCTGTGCGCTCCCCGCCGCTTCTCGGTGGTGTGCTTCCGCCGGCAAGGCGACGACGCGCGCAACCGCGAGCTGCTGGACCGCGTCAATACGACCGGTGAGATGTTCATCTCCCACGCGGTGCTGAACCGCCGCTACGTTCTGCGCCTCGCCATCGGGCAGATGAACACGAGCGAGGACGATGTCCGGCGCGCCTGGGACGTGCTGGTGCGGGAGGCGGCGCAGGTATGACCAATCGCCC
>JAFAZZ010000178.1 GCA_019239375.1 Solirubrobacterales bacterium
TCCGAGCGACGGGTCGAGTATGCCGCGGTGGGAGACACCACCAACACCGCGTCGCGGATCGAGGCGTTGACGAAAGGCTTATCGCACCAGCTGCTGGTGTCGGACTCCACCAAGCAGGCCCTGGTCGAGCCGGCGGACGATCTGGTCTACGTCGATGAGGTCGCGATCCGCGGTCGCGCGGCGCGCATGAAACTGTGGGGGCTGGGCGGGGGCCAACCGCCGGCGCCGCCGGCCGCCGAACCTGCCGCGCAGGCGCCGGCCTGACGCGCCTGACGTTCTGCTCGCGATATGTAGATGTATCGACCGCGATGAAGGCTCCCGAGCGCTCGGTTACAGTCCGCGCATGAGTCCAGCCATGGCTCGGCTCGAGGTAGTGGCCGGTCGCGCGCTGGGCATATCAATTCAGCTCGACGACGAGCTGCTCATCGGGCGCCACGCCGACGGCGCCGGGCGGTTAGCCGACGACGATGAGATCTCCCGCTCACACGCTCGGATCAGCCTCGACCGCAGCGGCTTCTGCGCCATCGAAGACCTCGGCTCGAGGAACGGCACGTTCGTCAACGGTCTGCGCATCAGCGGACCGCAGACCCTCTCCGTCGGAGACGCGATCGAGGTCGGTGGCACGACGCTCGTCGTACGCGAACTCCACACGCAGCCTGCGGACGCCTAACTGCGTCGGTCGATTCGCGTTACGAGTTCCTCGGCCGAGGTCGAGCGCCGCGACGCGTCACCCCCGCTCAATGTCCGACCAGCAGCGCGGTCAGGAACAGGGTGAGGAAATGGAAGGCCTGATCGAGCGCCGCTCCCAACGAGGGGTTGGCATCGAGGTCAGCCTTCTTCACCAGCCGCCCGTATTCCGTGAGGAGGCGGCCGTCGTCCTGGATCAGGTGCGGGATCGCGATCAACGCCGCGACGCCGAGCGCACCGCCCCACGAAATGCTGCCGGCCAGCCAGATCAAAGCCGGGACGAACGCGAGCGTGTACGTCGCGATATGCAACAGCAGCGCGCGTCGTCTCACTCCTGGACAGGACAGTCCGCCGCGCTTGTGCATCGCCTGCCACTCGGTCTGGAAGAGATAGTCACCTACCTCGTGCGACACGAAGAACACCACGAACACCTCGACCCACGACATGGCCGAAGAACCTATCTCACCAGGTCGTGAACGTGCCCTCGTCGCTGGCAGAGCCGGTCACGCGAGCGCTTCAGGAGATCTCAGGCGCTCTCGGCCGCCGATGTCAGCATGCGGGCGTACTCGCCCGCCGTCTGGGGCCGTTTGACCGGATCCTTCTCAACCGCGACCAGCAGCGTGCGCCAGAACTCGTGTGGGATGTCGGGCCGGATGGCGCGGGGATCCGGCGGCGGATCCTGCAGGTGTGCCCACAGGATCCGCATGCCCTGCACCTCGGCGAAGGGCGGCCGTCCGGCCATGCACTCGTACATCACGCAGCCGAGCGCATAGATGTCCGTGGCCGCGCTCACCGGCTCGCCGCGGATCTGTTCGGGGGCCATGTAGTCCATCGAGCCGAGTGCCTGGCCCGGCAGCGTCAGCAGGCTCCCTTGCGTGTCCTTGGCCAGACCGAAGTCTGTGATGTATGCCCGGCCGGTCTCGTCGAGCAGGATGTTTGCCGGCTTGACGTCGCGATGGACCATCCCCGCTCCCCACAGCGCCTCGAGCCCGGCGGCAACGTCGGTGCAGATGCGCACCGCGCTCTCGGTGTCGAGCGGGCCCTCGCGCTTGAGCTTCTCGTCGAGCGACATGCCCTCGATGAACCGTTGCGCCATGTACGGCAGCCCGTCGTGCTCGCCTGTCGCCACCACCGACACGACGTTCGGGTGCTGGACGGTCTGCGCGATCCGCGCCTCGCGATAAAACCGCCGTCGGAACGTCTCGTCCCGAGCGTGAGAGTCCTTGACGAGCTTGAGCGCCACGCGGCCGCCGTCCGGGCCGGTGGCCCTATACACCTTGCCCATCCCCCCTTCGCCGAGTACGGCGTCCACGTTGTACCCGCCGATTTGCCTGCCGATTCGGGGATCGTTCACACTCATCGCTGAGCATATGGGATCGGGGGCGCAAATGAAGCGCCCGACGGCCCGGGCCGCGCCACCATGGCCCCACCCGGCCGGTGGCGGATCCCGCCGCGGGTAGAATCCCGCTGCAGTGCTAGAGGCGGGCACGATCGTTTCCGGGTACCGCGTCGACGGGGTACTCGGAGACGGGGGTATGGGGGCCGTCTACCGGGCCACGCAGCTGTCGCTGGGACGCGCCGTCGCACTCAAGCTGCTCGCTCCCAACCTCAGCGACGACCCGGGCTTCCGGGCACGATTCGAACGGGAGGGACACGTCCAGGCGGCCCTCGACAACGACCATATCGTCACCGTGTACGAGGCCGGCCAAAGCGACTACGGGCTGTTTCTCGCCATGCGTCTGATCGCCGGGCCGACGCTCAAGCAGCTGATCCTAGATGCCTCGCTCGACCCGCGTCGAAGCGTCCGGCTGCTGACTCAGGTCGCCCACGCGCTCGACACGGCGCACGGCGCAGGCCTGATCCACCGCGACGTCAAGCCGCAGAACATCCTGATCGGCAAGAGCGACCACGCCTACCTGGCCGACTTCGGGCTGATCAAGGCCCCCGACGAGGCACGGCTGACCGGCACTGGCCAGTTCATCGGGACGATCGACTACGTAGCGCCGGAGCAGATCCAGGCCGAGCCCGCCACCCCGGCCAGCGATATCTACGCGCTGGCCGGAGTCCTGTATGAGTGCTTGACCGGCGAGGTCCCGTTCCCGAAGCCTTCGGACGCCGCCACTCTCCACGCGCACGTGATGCAGCCGCCCCCGAAGGTGAGCGAGCGCCGGCCCGACCTGCCGCAGGCCCTCGATGGCGTCATCGCACAGGGGATGGCGAAGGATCCGTGGTCGCGGCCCTCGCTCGCCGCTGAACTGATCCAGGCGGCGTCCCGCGCGCTGTCTTCGAGCCCGTCCGGCATCGCACTGGCAGCGCCCGGCCGCGACGGTGCCGCGCAGCGCGAGCGGCCCGTCCAGGTCACGAAGACGGTCGCGAGCGCAAGCGCGACGCCGTCGAGCAGCAGCCGATCCACCCCCTCCGTCGTGGCGCCAGCGGCCGAAGCGGTGGCGGGCGAGGCACGGGAGCCGTCCGCGCAGTGGCCACGGCGCCTGATCGCGGTTATCGCCGCGCTTATCCTGACCGCGTTCGCGGCGGGCTTCGCGCTCGGCCTGATCGTCCACTGATGTCCGGCCATTGGCAGGCTGGATTAGACTGTGAGGGCGGGCGTGTCTACACTGCCGGGGGGAGCGGATGGGGCAGGAAAAAGGCGGACCTTTCGCGACGCTTCGCGTGAACGAGCCGAGAACGGCTTCCCAGATCCTCGGGCGAACGCTGCGGGGTCGCTACCGCGTCGTTGAGCCTATCTCCTCGGGCGCCATGGGCGCGGTGTACCGCGCGATCGACGTCGAGAACGGCACCGAGGTCGCCCTCAAGCAGTGCACCAGCCCGCATCACGATCAGCGCTTCGAGGTCGAGGCCCGGTTGCTGGCCAGCCTCCAGCATCCGCGCGTGGTGCGGATCATCGACCACTTCGCCGCCACGAGTGGCCAGTATCTGGTGATGGACCTGGTCCGCGGGATCGACCTCGGCGTGCTCCTGGGGCAGCGCGGGGCTCCCGGGCTGCCGGTAGGCGAGGCGATCGAGTACATCCGCCAGACCTGTGAGGCGCTCCAGTACGTGCACGACCAGCAGATCGTGCACCGCGACGTCAAGCCGCAGAACTTGATCCTTAGTGAAGACGGGATCGTCCTGGTCGATTTCGGGATCGCGCGCCTGCTCGACGAGGTCGAGGCGCAGGGGACGATCGGGATCGGCACCCCGCGCTTCATGGCCCCCGAGGTGTTCGCCGGAGGCAACGTTTCGACCCGCACGGACGTCTTCAGCGTCGCCGCCACGCTGTGGACTCTGCTCGCCGGCCGACCGCCCGTGTACGCGGATCCGACCAAGCTGTCAAACATCGCAACCGGGGTCGCCCCCGAGCTCGAGCGCACCATCGCGGCCGGCCTGGAGATGATTCCCGAGCGCCGGGTTGCCTCCGCAGCGGCGTTCGCCAGGGCGCTGGGCGCGCCCGTGCGCACGGAGACCGGCGTTTCGCTCGCGGTGTCCATCGCAGACCCGGACGCCTCGCGTGGACTCATGGAGGCAGTCGTCCACACTGCCGCCGGAGTGTTCGGTGCCGCCGCCGCCTCGATCTGCCTTGTCGACAAGACGACGGGCGAGCTCGTATACCAATCGGCATGGGGCGCCGGCGCGCGCGAGATCGTCGGCGTCCGACTTCCGCCCGGCACGGGTATCGCCGGTCAGGTGGTGCACAGCGGCGTGGCCGAGGCCGTGCCCGACTGCCGCACCGATCCACGTTTCGCCGCACGCATCGCGCAGGGCACCGGCTACGTACCCCACACCATGCTCGTGGTCCCGCTCCAGCGGGGCGGCCGAGCGATCGGCGCCCTCTCCATTCTCGATCGGCGCGATGGGAGCGCCTACCGGGGCGATGATCTCGAGCCGGCCGGGCTGTTCGCCGACCTCGCGGTCAAGGCGCTCGACGTCACGCCCAACTCGTTCACGAGCCTGGGCATGACCTCGTCCGGCTGATCGCCCCGGGTCGCGTTCTTGCACGCCCATTGGTCGTGGTGTAGGGTGCCAAACGGGGTCGCTTGGGGCCAACGACCGCGACATGGATTAGCCGGGGTCACCAATCAGGGTGAAATGAGCGGGATTGGGTGTTTGCTGTAGCCGTCGGACAGCTGGGCGGCTCGTGGCGGTGGTGGCGGTGGCGCTGATCACGACGCCGCCGGCGTTTGCTGACACCTTCGATACGGCCGCGAACGTCAACTTCAACGGCGTCGTCGACTCGAGGCCGAACTGCACTGACGCCTCGGCGATCACGATCCAATGGGGCGACGGATCGACGTCGGCGGGCCGGTATCTCTCCAACGGCTCGATTCTTGGCAACCACACGTACCGGGCCGCCGGGACCCTGAGCGGACACATCGTCTTCAGCGGCGACAGTAGCTGTAGCACGTCGGAAACGTTGACCGCGAGCGTCGGGGCGACGCCGGAGTTCACACAGTGCCCGCAGGTCGGAGCCGACGTCGGGTGCCAGTTCCTGATCGAGATCAAGGCCGGCGGCACGGCCACCCTGCAGGACTCGAGCCAGAACCCGTATGAGAACTCTGACGACGCGCTGATCGGCGTGGAGAACGACTCATCGTCCCCAGTCTCTTCGATCCCGATAGCGCCCAGCTCCCCGGTGTTCGGTTTCGAGGCCGACGGCCTCTGCGACCCCGGCTTCGGACCCGTGCCGACCGGATGCCTCCAGATCGGTGCAGCACCGGGTACGCCGTGTGACCCGAGTGCCGGTCCCTGCGCATTCTCCCCGGTGCCCGGACAGCCCGGTCCGAACCCGGCTGCCTACTCCGGCAGCACGCAGAACGGCTATGAAGGCCCGTTGACTTACTTCACCGGCGTCTCGGCAGCCGCCGAGTCCGGGGTCGTTCATTTCTCGCCGTCGCTGCCACCGGGACAATCGACCTTCTTGAGCTTGGAGGAGCCACCGAGCGCGAACGGGCTAAGCGTGGGTTGGGCGCCAGTCGATGTCGGCCTCAGCGCGCCACCGAGCGTGACCGCTACAAGTGCCGCCTTCGTCGGGGGCGTCAATCCCAATGGCGCAGCGACGGTCGCGCACTTCCAGTTCAACCTCGATCGTCGCTACGGCAAGCTCGCGTCGGTCAACCAATCAACGCCGCCGCAGTCCGTCGGAGGCGACTTTGCCGACCACGTCGTGACCGCCACCGTAGCCGGGCTTGCTCCGAACGCGATCTACCATGTGCGCTTAGTGGCCACCAACAAGAACGGTCAAACCGCAGGCAACGACGTGACGTTCAAGACGCAGTCGGCAGCCCCGCCTCGTCGGCCCAGGCTCGGTCAGACGTTCACCATCGTTCCGGTTAGCGGAGTGGTGCTAGCCAAAGTGAACGGGTTGTTCCAACCCATCACCCAGCGGCGGCAGTTTCCCAAGAAGACACTGTTCGATGCCCTCGGCGGCACGTTCAGGTTGATCACCGCCAGCGGTGGCCACGCCGCGCTCGACGCAGCGGCCAACGGCAAGAAGCACGGTGCCACGAAGCACAAAGGTAAGGTCAAGACCCAGATCGGCACCTTCGGCGGCGCGGTCGTCACGATCAGCCAGGCCCGCAGCGGCCTGACCGCACTCACCCTCGTCGAGAACGCCTTCAAGGGCGGCCCCTCGTTCAAGAAGTGCAAGGGCAAGGCGGCCGACGCCACCGCCGCGTCGCCAAACAAGACGCTCCAACTGCTGCACGCCAGCGCCAAGGGCAAGTTCACAAGCCGCGGCCGCTACGCGGCGGCAACCGTCCGGGCCACCAAGTGGACCATTGCCGACCGATGCGACGGCACACTAGTCCACGACATCAGCGACTCTGTCTCGGTGAACGACTTCGTCCACCACACGACGGTCATCCTCCACGCGGGGCAGAGCTACCTGGCTAGGAAACCATAGCCGGACGAAATGCGAGCAAAGCTGAATCGGATATCGCGATCAGCCGGCCGAGCCCTCGGATTGATCGCATTGCTACTGGCGGCGGCGCCTGGCGCGTCGGCCTCGACGCCGTCCATCGATATCCACTCGGTAGGCCCGCTCAGCGACATCTACATCGGCAACGACCTCAGCTGCCAGGTCCGTAGCGGCGGGTTCTCGAGCACGGAGTACTTCCCGGACGCATCCGGACCAGGCGATTGCGGAACGTTGCTCTACGTCAACCGCGATGACACGGCCGCGTTCTTCGGCCCAGACTTCGCCAACCACGCCGGCGGCACCCACACCACCGGGAGTTTTTCCGACCCAGAGGTACCGTTCACCCCCGTCAGTCAGTCGTTCACGGGGTCGGGCACAGCGACGAGCCCGTACCGGGTGACCACCGTCGCCTCGGCGGTTGATAGAGGCCTACGTCTCACCTTCACCGAGGTCGACACCTACGCGGTCGGCAGCAACTTCTTCCAGACCGATGTCACGGTCTCGAACATCAGCGCGCGGGCAAGCCAGGCACGCCCCTGGCAGGGCTTTTTCCACGGCGAGCTGTATCACGCTGCGGATTGCCTGCTGCACGGCTCCGACACCGGGTTCGGAGCAGCCGAGCCGCTCACTGCACCCACCACGGGCGCCTGCACGGTCAACCGCCTGGGTTCACCGGCATCCGCGTTCGAAGAGTTCGTGCCGATCACCCCCCGCAGCGCCTGGATCGAAACGGCCTCGCCGACGATCTGGTCGATCCTCACCCGGCGGCCGTTCGGGAACACGTGCTCCGGTTGCAATACGTTCGAGAACAACGCGCAGGGAATCGAGTGGCCGGTTTGGCTCGAAGCCGGGCAATCGCGGACGTTCTCGTTCCAGACCAAGATCGTCGACACCGTGCCCACCGGCGGCCTCTCGCTGAGCGGCACCGCCGGCAACTCGACCAGCGGGACGGTCGCGACCATCACCGACCCCAACACCAGCGCCACCGCCGGCTCGTATTCGGCCACCATCAACTGGGGCGACGGCACCACGTCGTCGGGCACGATCACCGGGGGCAACGGCAGCTTCAGCGTCGCCGGCGCCCACGTTTACGCCACCTCGGGGCGCTATTCCGTCACGGTCACGATCACCGCGGTCGGGACCAGCCAGGGCCGCTCGACCGTGGACGACTCGGTGACGATAACGGCGGCGCCGAGCCCTGTCATAACGGGCGAACCGCCGTCGATCAGCGCTACCACCGCGGCGTTCATAGGTTCAGTTGATCCCAACGGCCTGCCTACCACCGCCTTCTTCGAATACGGACTCGATCCGAAGTACCTAGGTGCCGGTCCGCTTGCCTACACCCAGTCGACGCCGGTCCAGTCCGTGGGCGGCGACTTCTCGATCCACACCGTATCGGCATCCGTCACCGGCTTGGTTCCGAACGCGCTCTATCACGCCAGGCTGGTGGCTACCAATAGCGCCGGCACGACAGTGGGACCGGACATCACGTTCACGACGCCGAAGACGCCGCCACCCGCACCGCCGACGATCGGAAAGACATTCACCATCTCGCCCGTCCGCGGCATCGTGCTGATCCTGCTCCGCGGCCAACTCGTCCCGCTCACCGGAGTGCAGCAGATCCCGCAGAACACGTTGATCGACGCCCGGCGCGGCACTCTGAAGCTCACCACCGCGGTGGCCGGCGCCTCCGGCCCAGCCCATGACGCAGCGGCCGAAGGCAAGAGGCGCAAGTCCGTGGTCAAGACCCAGTCCGGCACCTTCGGCGGCGCGATCTTCAAGATCGCTCAGGCGGGTAATGGTCTGGTCACCCTGTCCATCGTCGAGAACGCATTCAAGGGCGCGCCGAGCTACGCGACCTGCAAAGCGCGCAAGCTTGGCGACGCCACCGCGGCCGCCGTCTCAGGCCGGACCCTCCAGCTGCTGCACGCCAGCGCCAAAGGCAGGTTCCGGACCCGGGGCCGCTACAGCGCCGCCACCGTCCGTGGCACGATCTGGACGATCGCCGACCGCTGTGACGGAACCCTGACGCACGA
Organism: Solirubrobacterales bacterium; assembly: GCA_019239375.1. GTDB lineage: Bacteria > Actinomycetota > Thermoleophilia > Solirubrobacterales > Solirubrobacteraceae > Palsa-465. The sequence goes on from JAFAZZ010000178.1 coordinate 8,638, forward strand.
CATCACCGACTCGGTCGCGGTCATCGATTTCGTCCGGCACAAGACGATCATCCTCCACCGGGGCCAGCGCTACCTGGCCGCGCCTCGGCGCTCAGGTCGCGGCAGGCGGTAGATTCACACCAGAGCATGACTGCGCCATGCTCCGCTTGATCGGCCTAGCCGTCTCGATCGGACTGGCCGACTCGGTGAACCCGAGCACGATCGCGCCGGGGCTCTACCTCGCCATGGGCCAGCGGCCCCGGGTGGCCCTCATCCAGTTCACCCTCGCGGTGTTCGCGGTGAACTTCGTGGGCGGCGTGGCGATCGCGCTGGGACCCGGCGAGGCGCTGCTCGCGCTGGTACCGAAGCCGAGCGCCACGACGCGCTACATCCTCGAGACGCTCGCCGGCGCGGTCATCCTCATCTCGGCCGTCGTGCTGTGGCGCAAACGGAAAAGCCTCGCCCGGCGCGAACTTCCCGCGCCGGCCCCGGAACGGAAGTCGGCGCTTGTCCTCGGTCTGACGATCAGCGCCGTCGAGCTTCCCACCGCGTTTCCGTACTTCGCTGTGATCGCGGCGGTCGTGGGATCAGGCTTCGGCCCGGGCCGGCAGCTGTTCCTGCTCGCGCTCTACAACGTGGCGTTCCTGCTGCCGCTGATCCTGATGATCCTGACCGTCACGATCGCGCCCGACCGCGCGGGCCAGATCCTCAGGCGTGCCCGAGACTGGCTCCAGCGACACTGGCCGCCTCTGCTCGCCAGTCTCGCGCTGATTGTCGGCTTGTTCGTCATCACGCTCGGAATCACCGGGCTCACCGGCCAGACGCACGGCAGGTTCGGACGGCTTTCGCGACGCTTCCGGCACTCGATGACACCCTGAGCGGCGCCACCCACACGGCCAGCGAGGAGAACTTCAGACGCGGCCGGTTTATCACGGGGCGCGAGCGGCTAACTCACTCAGACTCCGTCCAATCTAGGAGGTACCAATGATCCTGCGGGTCGACCGTCTTCAGACGGAACTGCCGCCCCCCTCAGATCCCGACCCGGTGGGGGCGTCCGCTGTCCAGGAGCTGCTGGGCGGCAAGTTCGGCGAAATGTCGACGTTCATGAACTACACCTACCAATCGTTCAACTTCCGCAGCCGGCAGGGGGCGCGGCCGTTCTACGACCTGCTGGCGAGCATCGCGGCCGAGGAGTTCGGGCACATCGAGCTGGTCGCCTCGGCCATCAACACGATGCTCACCGGCGCCGCCGACGGCGACCCTGGCGAGGCCGGCGACCTCAGCGGCGTCAAGAGCACCCGCAACACTCAGCAATTCATCGCGGGTGGGGCCGCCGCGCTGGTTCAGGATTCCATGGGGAAGCCGTGGAACGGGGACTACGTGTTCTCCTCGGGCGATCTGCTCGAGGACCTGACCCACAACTTCTTCCTCGAGACGGGCGCCCGGAACAACAAGCTCAAGGTGTACGAGATGGTCGATCACCCGGCTGCAAGGGCGCTCACCGGCTACCTGCTGGTGCGCGGCGGCGTCCACCAGGTGGCCTACGCTCGCGCGATCGAGAAGCTCACCGGGGCCGACCTGATGAAGATGTTCCCCTCGCCCCGGATCCCGACCGAGAAGATCCCCGAGTGCCAGCCTCACATCCAGCGCGGTGAGCACCTCAAGCTCTATCGTTTCTCGCCCAAGGACTACCAGGAGATCGCCGCGGTGTTCAACGGGCCGCACCCCGAGACGGGTGAGGAACTGCGGATCGCCGAGGAGGTCCAGCCGGAAGGGGCGCCGCCGTTCGACCTGCCCCCGCAGCCGGCGGTGTTTGCCCCCGGTCCCGAACCCGAGGAGATCGCCCAGATTGCGGCCAGGCTGCGCCAGGCAGCCGGGCTGCCCAGCGAGCCGACGGGCGTGGTAGCCAACGATGGTTCGGGGGTGCTCGGCAAGGTTAAGGACGCGCTCACCTAGTCCCGCATATCCCGCTGCCGGCAGCCGCCGGACAACTCAGTTAGCCCGGCGCAGCCGCCCCCGGCCCTCGCTGGACGAGGGACAACGCGGGCGTGCGAATAGATCGCCGAGGCGCTCGATTCGCTCGGGCGCCTCGGCCAGGCCGAAATACAACCTGGCTCCGGAGCGTTCCACCTCCTCCCAGCCCAGCGGCATCGGCACAGGCGGCACGGCGTTGGCTACCCGCTAGCATCCGTCGAGCAACTTGACAACAGGGGTGCTGGCGGGAAGGCCGGCTGAGATAGCGCCCTACGCACGCGTGCGACCCGGCGCTGACCCTTCGAACCTGTGGGGTAATGCCCGCGAAGGGAGCGACAACCGAGATGATCGAGGCTCCCCCCGAGGAGCCTCGCGAGCTTAACGCGACGTCGGACTTCGTTCGCGTCGAGTTCGTGAGCCGGGGATTCGAGACCAGACACGGCCGCGTGCAGGCACTCGCCGGAGTGTCTCTGCGCGCCGCGCCGAGAGAAGTGGTCGCCGTGGTCGGGCCGAGCGGATGCGGCAAGAGCACGCTGCTCGAGCTGATCTGCGGGCTCCAGGAGCCCGATTCGGGAACCGTCGAGGCCGGGCCCGCCGCGCTCATGCCGCAGCGTGATCTGTTGCTTCCGTGGCTGAGCGCGATCGACAACGCCGCGCTCGCCCTCCGAGCGCACGGCACCTCCCGCGTCCTGGCGCGTCGAACCGCGGCGCCGTGGCTCGAACGCTTCGGCCTCGCCCGCTTTGAGCACGCCCGTCCGGCCGAGCTTTCCGGCGGCATGCGTCAGCGAGTGTCGTTTCTGCGCACGCTGCTGGCCGGCAAGCCGGTGCTGGCGCTGGACGAGCCGTTCGCCGCCCTCGACGCGATCACCCGCCAGGAGATGCAGGGCTGGCTCGGCCACGTGCTGGAAAGCGAGCCGCGGACGGTAATTCTCGTCACCCACGACGTCGAGGAAGCGGTGATGCTCGGCGACCGCGTGGTGGTGATGTCGCCTCGGCCGGGCCACACGGTGTCGGAGATCGAGGTCACGCTAAAGCGGCCGCGCAAGCGCACCGATCCGGCGGTGGTGGACCTGCGCGAGCGGGCCCTCACCGCGCTCGGGGTGCAGGCATGAGGGCGACCCGCCGCGTGATCCCCGCCCTGCTGCTGCTCCTCGGGCTGATCGGGCTTTGGGAGCTGTACGTCGACCTCAAGGGCAGGGATTTCTCGACGGCCATTCTCCCTGCACCCCATCAGGTGGCCAGTGCGCTCTACCGCGACCGTGGGCTGCTCTGGAGCAACTTCGCGGTCACCGCCAGAGAGGTGCTGCTGGGCATCCTAGTCGCGGCGCTCCTCGGCGCCCTGCTCTCCGTGGCGATCCACTTCTCACCCACGTTGCGCCGGGCGGTATATCCGCTGACGGTCGCCTCGCAGGCGGTGCCGGTGCCGATCCTGGCCCCCGTGCTCGCCTTCTGGCTGGGGTTCGGACTGCTGCCCAAACTCGTCGTGGTCGCGCTGGTCTCGTTCTTCTCAGTGGTGGTCACGACGACCGCTGGATTGGCCGCGGTCGATCCGGACCTCCTCAAGCTGATGCGGACGTTCGACGCCTCGCGCCTGCGCACGTTCCGGCACATCGAGCTGCCCTCGGCCCTGCCCGGCGTCTTCGCTGGCGCGAAGATCGCCGTGGCGGTTTCGGTGATCGGTGCGGTCCTGGCCGAATATATGGGATCGAACTCCGGGCTCGGGTACGTGATCCTGGTCTCCGAGCCGCAACTGCTCGTCGCCCGCGCCGTCGCCGCGGTCGTGATTCTGTCGCTGTTCGCGATCGCGCTGTTCGCGCTGCTCGGCCTGGTCGAGCGGCTCGCGTTGCCGTGGGTGTATCGCTCCCCTGGGGCGCCGGCGAGATGAAGCGCATGCTCTTGATCGCCGCGCTCGTCCTCCCCCTCATCGCCGGCGGGTGCGGCGAGAAGCAGGAGTCGGTGACCGGCTCGGCGAGCAGCGCGCAGCAGCTCAGGCTGATGCTGGATTGGTTCCCCAACGCCGACCACGCCGGCATCTACCAGGCGCTCGCCGACGGCGACTTCGCCAAGGCGGGCCTGAACGTGAGCGTCCAGGTGCCGTCGGACCCGGCCGCTCCCCTGGAGCTGCTCGCCGCCGGCAAGGTCGACGCGGCAATCTCCTACGAGCCCGAGGTGCTCCTAGCGCGCAACCAGGGCCAGACCCTCGTGTCGGTGGCGGCGATCGTGCAGAAGCCCTTGACTTCGATCGTCTCGATCGGCTCCAAGCACATCACCAACCCAGCGCAGCTGCGAGGTAAGCGGGTCGGGGATGCCGGGATTTCCTATCAGCACGCCTACCTGACCACGATCCTGGCCCAGGCCGGCGTGCCGACGAGCTCGGTCAAGGAGCTCAACGTCGGCGCCAACCTCGTGCCCGCCATGCTGTCGGGCAAGGTCGACGCCACCCTCGGCGCATTCTGGAACTACGAGGCCATCCAGCTGGCCATGCTGAAAAAGCACCCGAACGTGATCCACATGGAGCAGGTAGGTGTCCCCGCCTACGACGAGCTTGTCGTCGTCGTGCGCAAGACCACGATCGTCAACCATCCCGACGTGGTCCGGCGCTTCGTGCAGGCGCTCGGGCGCGGCTACGAGGCCGTCCGACGCAACCCGCAGGCGGCGGTGGCGAGCCTGGTCCACGCCAGCCCCGGCCTTGATCCGAAGCTCCAGCTGGCCAGCGTGCGCGCCACCATTCCCGCCTTCTTCCCCACCAACCCGGCCAATCCCTGGGGTTGGCAGGACCCCAGTCAGTGGGCCGCCTATGGGCAGTGGATGCTGCGCCAGCACCTGATCAGCATTCCGAATGCGGTAGTTGACGCCTCCACCAACGAACTGCTAGCCGGGCAGGGCCTGTCCTAGCGGCAAACCGAAGACGCGTTCACCGCGCCGACCGCGGCTCGCCGTCCATCGCCGCACGCCGCGCGCGGAGGTGCACGCAGGGTCACGGGGTCCCGATGATTTTTGCCGCGCAGCCGAGTCTATGC
>JAFAZZ010000501.1 GCA_019239375.1 Solirubrobacterales bacterium
AGGACCTGGGCCGAGTTCTGAAACGTCTGGTTCATACCGCCGCCGGCGCCGCGATCCCCCGGCGGGAGGCTGTTCATCACACCGGCGCGGTTGGGCGAGGCGAACATCCCCATCGACACGCCGTTCAAGAACAGGATCGCGGCGAACACGGGATAGGAGAAATCGGTCGGTAGGAGCGCCAGCAGCACGAAGCTGACCGCGGCGCTGATCATCCCGCCGGTGGCGAACGGGCGTGCCCCGAAGCGATCGGACAGATATCCCGAGGTCGGCCCCGCCAGGAGCATCCCGATGGTCAGCGGCAGCATGTAGATGCCCGCCCACAAGGGCGTTCGGATGAAGTCGTAGCCGTGCTGGGGCAGCCAGATGCCTTGCAGCCAGATGATCAGGATGAACATCAGGCCGCCGCGCGCCACCGCGGACAGGAACGTCGAGAGCGTCCCGAACGTGAACGCGCGGATCTTGAACAGCGGCAGGCGAAACATCGGGTCAGGGACCCGCCGCTCGATGGCCACGAACGCGACCAGCGACGCGAACCCACAGCCCAGCAACGTGATCACCCGTGGGCTCCCCCAGCCCGTCGTCGAGGTCCCGTACGGGCGGATGCCGTAGGTGATCGAGATCATGATCAGGATCAGGCCGAGCGCGAACGTGAGGTTCCCGCCCCAGTCGATTCGGGCGCGGCGCGGCGTCGAGATCTCCTGCAGCTTCAGGTACGCCCACACGGTTCCGAACAGCCCGACCGGGACCGAGATCAGGAACACCAGCCGCCAGTCGATCGGGGCGAGAATGCCGCCGAGCACGAGTCCCACGAACATGCCGCTGACGCCCACGATGTTGTTGATCCCAAGCGCCATCCCCCGCTGATTGGCCGGGAACGCGTCGGTGATGATCGCGGCCGAGTTGGCGAGCAGGCAGGCGGCCCCGATCCCTTGCACGATCCGCCAGGCAATCAGGTAGGTTGCCCCCACGCGGCCATTCAGCCAGTCGACCGTGAGCAGCAGCGACGCCGCGGTGTAGATGACGAAGCCGAGGTTGTAGATCCTCACCCGGCCGTACATGTCGCCGAGCCGGCCGAGGCTCACGATCAGCACGCTCGTGACGATCAGGAACCCGAAGATCATCCACAGCAGGTAGAAGCTGTTGCCCGGCACGAGCGGGTCGAGGTGGACGCCGCGGAAGATGTCGGGCATCGCGATCAGCGTGATCGAGGCGTCGAGCGTGGCCAGCAGCACGCCGAGCGTGCAGTTCGACAGCGCAATCCACTTGTACTGCTCGCCGCGGGGATCGGACCGGTGGTTCCCGCGGTGCAGAGAGGGCATCTACCTAATGTACGCGCGGCGGCCGTCGCCCCCGTTGTCCGAAATCGGACTACGGGCGGGCGTGGTGCTCCGGCGAGACCAACGGCTGCGGCGTGCTCAGCGGGGCATCTTCTGCGCGCGCGATCTCGAGCACGCTTTGGATCTGCGAGCGGGTGGCCAGGTCGATCGCGCGTTGAGCGAGCATCCGGATCGGCAGAACCGCGCCCACCCATCGGGGAGCGACCACACGGCGCGAGCGACGCGCGATGCCGCGCTCGATCGCGTCGATCCCGGTCTCGAGCGGCGCCACGCTTCGGCTGCCGCCGCGGGTCTCGCTCAGCCGCCGGGCTGCGGCGGTTGCGAACCCCCGGCGGACCATGTCGGTGTCGAGCTCGGCGAAGTAGGCCACCCCGACGCGCGCACCGGCCGGGTTAAGCTCGATCCGCAGCACGTCGGCAAGCGCCTCGACGCCGGCCTTCGAGGCGCAGTACGCGCCGAGCAGCGGCGGATGCAGGGCGGCGGCCAGCGACGATATGGCCAGCGCATAGCCGCGCTCGTGCGCGATGTGGGGCCCGGCCGCCCGCAGCGTGTAGTAGACGCCCAACAGGTTGACCTCGACGGTGCGCTCGAACACGGTGGGGTCCCCGCCCACCAGCGGCAGCTGCGCGGCCACCCCGGCGTTGGCCACCACGACGTCGAGTCCGCCCAGATGCTCGGCCGCCGCCTCGACCGCCGCCTCCACCTGCTCGCGGTCGCGCACGTCGCACGGCACCGCCAGCGCATCGCCGGATTCGGCGGCCGCCTGGGCCAGCGGATCGGGTTCGATCCCAGCCAGCACAACGTGCGCGCCGCGCGCGTGCAGCCGCTTCGCCGTGGCGGCGCCGATCCCGCGAGCCGCCCCCGTGACTAGAACCCTACGGCCCGCGAGCTGCACGCTCACACGATTTCCTGCGGGCGCTGGAACACGATCTCGGGCACCAGGCACATCGGCGAGACGCGCAGCAGGAAGCGCAGGCCCTCGCTGATGTCGCTCGGCCGGAGCATCTCCGCGGGCGGGACCCTGTCCTTGACGTAGTCGGTCATGTCGGTGTCGACGAAGCCCGGCGCGAACGCGACCGACTTGACCCCCTGCTTGGCGAACTCCTTGTTCATCGCCACCGTGTAGGCGGCCACCGCGGCCTTGGTCGCCGAGTACACCGACAGCCAGGGCTGGGGCGACTTGCCGGCGATCGAGGCGAGGTTGACCACGAGCGCGTTGCGGTGCTCGGCGCCCGCGGCGCGGAGCAGCTCGGCGCACTCGCGGTAGAACAGGATGATCGAGCGCAGGTTCACGTCCAGCTGCAGGTCGATGAACCTGGTGACGTGCTCGTCGGCCCTGGCGCCGATCCCGACCCCGGCGTTGTTGACCAGAACGTCGAGCCTGCCGTATCGGTCGCGGTGGCGGGCGATTACCTCGCGCACCCCGTCTTCCTCGGCCAGGTTGGCCACGACGTGCTCGACCTCGAAGCCCCGCTCACGCAGCTGAGCCGCCGCCTGCTCGAGCGACTCCGGCTTGCGGGCGCACATCGTGAGGGCGTGGCCCTCCTCACCGAGCGTCTGGGACAGGGCGAAGCCAATTCCCCGCGAGGCTCCCGTGATGATCGCTGCACGCTCGGGCATCGGCGGCACCTTAGCGGGCGGCGGACGGCCTGCGCCGCGTAAGCTACCGGGCCATGCGGGTTGACTGGTTCGGCCAGGCGGCGTTCCGCCTCAGCGGACGCGAGGGGACGGTGTTCATCGACCCGATCGGCGACATCTCAGGGCTGGCCGAGCGCGGGATCACGATCGACTATCCCCCGCTCGCAGGGGTGAACGCCGACCTGGTCCTCGTAACCCACGAGCACGCCGATCACAACGGCGTGGAGATGGTCGGCGGTGAGCCCGCCGTCCTGCGCTCGACCGCGGGGCGCCTCGAATCTCCGATCGGCGAGGTGATCGCCATTGCCTGCGAGCACGACGAGGCGGCCGGCACCGAGCGGGGACCGAACACGATCTTCGCCTTCGAGCTCGAGGGCCTACGTCTCGCCCACTTCGGCGACTTCGGCCAGCGTTCCCTGCGCGACGAGCAAGCCGCCGCGCTGGGGGAGGTTGACATGGTGTTCCTCCCGATCGGAGCTGGCCCGACCATCGGATGCGAGCAGGCGGCGGCGATCGTCGAGCGCCTGAGCCCCCGTTGGGTCGTGCCGATGCACTACCGCACCCACCGCGTCAGCTTCCTCGATCCACCCGACGCGTTCCTCGAGCGGATGCCCCACGTCCACCGGCTCGATGAGCCCGGGTTCGACACCGAGACGCTGTCGAGCGACGGACACCCGCTGGTCGTCGTGCCGGCGGCTCCCTGAGCCGCCGCGCGGGCCGTTCCCTAAGCCGCCGCCCGGGCCAGGGCCTCGCGGGCCACCCGCTGCAGGTCGCGCAGGTAATCGAGATGGGCCGCCCACGCCGGATCGATATCCAGGTCGTAGGCCAGTCTCATCGTGTCGATGTGAGCGTCCAGCAGCTCGTAGACGAGCTCGGTGACATAGCCCCTGGCGGTGACCGCACTCTTGTTGGCGTCCAACACCGTTTGATCCTCCTTGTCAAACGATGAACGTTGGGTCGGACGTCACGCTTGTGCCGATCGTCCGAAGCTCGAACGGTTGTGCGCTCAGCGTCGTCGGCGCGCTTCAGGCGCCAGCGCCGGGTTCTGCCATCCGCCGTCCACCGGGTTCACGGTCACGCCGGGCGGCACGATTTCGTCGATCCGGTCGAGCACATCCTCAGACAACTGCCGGTCGGCGGCCGGGATCTGGGACTCGAGCTGCTCCATCGTGCGCGGGCCGATGATCGGCGCGGTCACCGCCGGATGTGTGAGGACGAAGGCCAGCGCCATCTCGATCAGACTCATCCCCGCCTCCTCGGCCAGACCGGCAAGGGCGTCGGCTGCCTCCAGCTTGCGCTGGTTCTCGGGCCGCGACATGTCGTAGCGCGCCGGGATCCGCTGCGCGCGCGTGGAGTCGGGGACCTTGGCGTCCTTGCGGTAGCGGCCGGTCAGCCAGCCGCCAGCCAGCGGGCTCCAGGGAATGACCGCCATCCGGTGGCGCCGGCAGGTCGGAAGCACGTCGTTCTCGACCCCGCGTACCAGGATCGAGTACGGCGGCTGCTCGCACACGAACCGTTCGCGCCCGCGCTTCTCCGCGACCCACTGGGCCTCGACGATCTGACTCGGCGGGAAAGTCGAGGAGCCGATATAGCGGACCTTGCCGGCGCGGACGAGGTCGGTCAGCGCGCCGAGCGTCTCGTCGACGTCGGTCGTCTCGAGCTCAGGACGATGAATCTGGTAGAGGTCGATCCAGTCCGTGTTCAGTCGCTTGAGCGAGCTTTCGACCTCATGGATGATCCATCGGCGCGAGTTACCGAACTGGTTCGGGTCCTCGCCCATCGGCCCGTGGACCTTGGTGGCGAGGACGACGTGCTCGCGCCGCCCGCCGGCCAGGGCTTTACCCACGATTTCCTCCGACTCGCCCCACGAGTACACGTCGGCGGTGTCGATGAAGTTGATCCCCGCATCGAGCGCGCGATGGATGATCCTGATGCTCTCGTCGTGATCCGGGTTGCCCCACGCCCCGAACATCATCGCCCCGAGGCAGAGCGGGCTGACCTGCACTCCCGTACGTCCCAGCGTTCGATAGTTCATGCCGGGACCCTAGCGGTCGGTCATCCGCGGCGATCTCGCTCCCGCGCCTCGTCGTCGGCCGTCTGAACGCCGGGGGCCAGCGCCCATCTGCGGCCGCGCACCCGTTCCTCCTCCTCCGGCCACTCGCCGTGCTCGTCGAAGTAGGTGCGGGCACGTTCCTCCGCGTCGCGCTCCGTGTCGCCGCTGACCCCGAGCCGGTAGAGGAAGTTGATCAGCAGCACGGACAGGCCGCCACCGACCGCCATCGCAAACCCGTCAACGCCCAGGCCGGACGGATCGACGATCAGCATCACGATCCCAGCCAGCACCATCACTGCCCCGATGCCGTAACGGAGGAGCAGCATGCCGATCGAGCGGCGGGGTGCCTGCACCGTGTTCGGCGTCTGTCTCATAAGCTCAAGGGCATGAGCCCCTGGGATGACGACGATGATTGGGTAGGTACCCCGCCGGAGGGCCGCTACACCCGCGACCGAGCCAAGCCCGAGTTCTGGTGGCGACAGCGCCCGGTCAGCGTCGCGGCGGCGGGCATCCTGGTCGTGGTGATCGCCCTCGTGATCATCGCCCTGCTGCATTGAGTATCGGCTGGTCGCCGACGGCGCGCCCCCAGCCCGCTGCGCTATCCGCCCAGGTCGCGGACGGCGCGCCCCCAGCCCACCGCGCTATCCGGCCAAGTCGCGGACGGCGCGCCCCCAGCCCACCGCGCTATCCGGCCAGGTCGCGCACGGCCCGCTCGGCCTCCTGCAACCGTGCCTGCGCCTCGTCCACTTCGCTCTGCGCGTCGGCCAGGTCGGCTCGCGCATCGTCCAGCGCCTGCGCGGCCCGCTCGCGGCGCTCCCCCGCTGCGCTGGCCGCGCGCTGCGCCCGCTCCAAGCGGCGGCGGGCCTCGCGCTCGGTGGCGCGGGCGGCAGCCCGGGCCTCGGCTCGTTCGCGCGCGGTGTGCTCCGCCGCGGCACGATCCTCAGTCCGCTGCTGCGCCTCCGCCGGGGATGTGGACGGTGCCCGGCGAGCTCGCCGCGCCGCGCTCGGGGTCGGCGCCGAGGCACCGCCCGGCGACGCCGCCAGCCCCAGCCCGACGTGGCGCAGCTCACGCTCCAGGCGTCCGTTCTGGACCTGAGCGCGCGCGTCGTCGTCGAGCGCCGCCGCGTGCAGCGTGTCCGCGACCCGGTCGAGGATCGTCTGGCTGAGCTCGTGCCCGTCGGAGGTGAGCAGTCCGCGCGCCGCGCCGGCCAGCGACTCCACTGCGGTTCGCTCGCGCTCGACGGCGGCCCGCAGCGAGCCGCCGTCACCTGAGCCGCTCATCACCTGATCGTGCGCGTCGCGAAGCCCGTCCCCGGCGGCGAACAGCTCCGCCACCGCGCGGCGCTGGGTGCGGACCAGCTGGTTGATCGCCCAGGCCGCCACCGACGGCTTGCGCAGCGTCGCCACCCCCGCCGCCTCCTCGCGCCCGCCGGAACCGCGCAGCTCGCGCGCCAGCGCGTTGCGCGCCGGCACGAACTCTTCGAGGGGAAGGCCGTACAACTCGTCGACGTCCACGCCGCCATGGTGCCAGGGCGGCCGGCGAACCCGACACGGTTCATCTAACCAACGTCACCCCACTGCTCCAGCGCACGGCCGTGCGCCAGCAGCTTGGCCAAGCGATCGAACGCTCCAGTGGGGTAATCGCGTCGGCGAACAGACGAAGGACGTTCGTCTCTCCGGTGAACAGGAAGAACGGCGTCGGACCGGGGCTGCCCTGACATGCGCTTCCGTCCGCACTGAACGGATTGGCCGTGCAGTTGGATGAGATCGGCCAGCGTGGGTCATAACCGCACACTCGGCGGGCGACCTCGGGCGAGTGCCGAGTTGTCCCCCATATACGTGGCCGAATCAACATTCGGCGCCGGCGCGAGGCCGAGTGCGCGGTTATCACCCACGCCGGATGAGCGGCCGACCCAGCCGGATGAGCGGCCGACTCACCGGAGACCGGCGATTACGCCGGCCGGGGTCGAGGTCCCACTCTCGTTCTCGCTATCACTGAACGAGAAGGACCTGGAGCGAAGCGACCAATCCCGGGATCCAGGACCTCCTGGCGAGCGGCAGCCGGGCCGTCGCCCTGGGTTCTTGAGCCTGACCCGCCTAGAGGCGGCCGCTGAGGAATCAGCGTTCGCCCCTCATGATGGCCGACGACTCAGGCGGCGCCACTCGAGGCCCTCGCCGGGCTCGCGAGATCCCTGTTCTCGGGGACGAACTGGGTCGCGATGAACGCTGCGCCCTGCGGGTCCGCGAGCACCGCAGTCCGGACCCAGGGAGCATCGAACGGCGGCGTCAACACCGTCCCGCCCAGCTCAGCCGCCTTGCGTGCGGTTTCGTTGGCGTCGTCGGTCGCGAAGGTCACGCTCCAGTGCGCCGGGACGTCGGGCTCGTCCGCGGCAATCGGATTGATGCTGGCCACGACGTCCTCGAAGCCCGGCACGCCCATGGCCGCGGTTCGCTCGCGCAGCCCTGGATCGCCCAGCTCGAGGTGGTCGCCGTAGCCTGGGAGCGTCCACATCTCGCTGGTATCGAGCGCCAGCGTCCGCCACCCGAAGACCGCGTCGTAGAACGCCTTCGCGGCCTCAGGGTTCCGGGTGTTCAGGCCATTGAAGTTCACCGAGCCGGCTTCGTTGACGATCCGCGCGCCCTTGTGCTGGTTGGCCTGCCAGACGCAGAACACGGCTCCTTCGGGGTCACTGAACACCGCCGTCCGGCCCGCCTCCATCACGTCGGCCGGCTCCATCAGCACCTGGCCACCGGCCGCCTTGACCTTCGCGGCGGTGTCATCGGCGCTAAGCACCGAGATGTAGGTGTTCCACATTGCAGCCGGTGGAGCTCCCTGCGGGATCGCGCCGATGCCGGCGACGTCACCGCCTCGGATGCGGGCGATGAAGTACTGGACCTCGGATCCGGGCGGCATCACGTCCTCGACCTCCCAGGCGAACAGGCCGCTGTAGAAGGCAGCGGCAGCCTCCGGGTCCGGCTGGTTGGTGTCGACCCAGCACGGTACGCCCGGGATGTAAGCCTCACGCTCCGCCATTGCTGCTCCTTTTGGTTAGCTGTCAGTGGCCCGCACGCTAGCCGGGTTCTAGGTCAGAATCAGCCCTGGGATTTCGCCGATCGGCGTCCGGCCGGACGCGTGCGCGGCTACTAGCCGCGCCGCGCGATCGCGAGCAGTGCCAGCAGGTCGTAGGCGACCGCGGCGGCGTTCAGGGCGGTGATCTGGCCAGGCGAGTCATAGGCCGGCGCGACCTCGACCACGTCGAAGCCGGTGAACTCGACGCCGGCTAGGGCGCGGAGGAAGGCAAGCGCCTCCCGGGGCTCGAGACCGGCCACCTCCGGGGTTCCCGTGCCCGGTGCCGCGGCCGGGTCGAGCACGTCGATGTCAAAGGACAGGTACGTCGGTCCTTCGGCCACTTTAACCTTCACTCGTTGCGCGTACTGCTCGGGCGTCAGCCTGATCAGCTCGGGCCCGGAGATCACCTCGAAGCCGAGTTCGCGCGGGACTTCCATGTCTTCCGGTCCGTACAGCGGTCCGCGCATGCCCGCCAGCAGCGAGCGCGCCGGGTCGATCAACCCCTCCTCCACCGCGCGGCGAAATGGCGTCCCGTGGAAGTAGCGCTCGCCGTAGTACTGATCCCAGGTGTCGGCGTGCGCGTCGAGCAGCACGAGCCCCACCGGGCCGTGCGCGGCGTGCTGGGCGCGCAGCTCGCCCAACACGATCGAGTGATCGCCGCCGAGGATGAGCGGCACGATCCCGGCGCTCAGCAGGGGGCGGAGCGCGGCGTCGATCTGCTCGGTCGTACGCATCGCGTTGCCGGGGGTGACGGCCAGGTCGCCACCGTCGACCACCGAGAGGGCGCCGAACACGTCAACGTCGAGGACCGGGTGATAGGGGCGCAAAAGCGTCGAGCCGGCCCGGATCGCCTCCGGCCCGAACCGCGCGCCGCTGCGGAAGCTGGTCGCGGTGTCGAACGGAACGCCGATCACGGCGGCGTCGACGTCGTCACGCGGCAGCTCAACGTGCGGCAAGCGCGCGAACGTGCGCACGCCGGTGTAGCGCGGCGCGATCATCGGATCCGGCGGCTCGAAATGCGTCACTGCGCCAAGAGCTCGGAGTCGTGCTCGGCGAAGATCGTCGCGTAGTCGCCGCGCTCGCCCGAGTGAAGCGCCTCGATCAGCTCGTGGATCCGCGGGGTCATCACCAGCAGGTAGTGCGTCGGCTCGGCGGTCGCGTTCCAGTACGCGTGCGGCGTGCCGCGGCGCACGAGGATCGACTCACCGGCGCCGACTTCTCGCTCCTCGTCGCCAACCCGGAATCCGAGGCGCCCGCTCAGCACGTACCACGCCTCGTCGTCTGAGCGATGCAGGTGCAGGCCGGCGATGGGCATATCGCGGCTCGTGCTGCCGGGGTCGGTCCAGTCGGCGATCACGAACGAGTCACAGACGATCATCGGGCAACCCTACCGGCCCTGGATCCGCCGGCCCAACCACCCACGTGACCGGGCCACGCTGCGAAAGTCGATGAACGTCGGTGTACAGCGGCCCGCACTGCACACGCGGCGACAGCGGCGAGGGGGCGGCGTTAGGCCGAGGGACGGGTCATGCGGAAGATGTGCTCAACCACCGTGTAGTCCGCTGGCCCGCCACACCGCGCGATCGGCCGCAACCCCGCCGTGTCAATGCCCGCGCCGGCCCGGGCACGTTCGTCCAGGTGCACCCCCACGACTTGGCCGATCACCAAGTGCGTGTCGAAGGCCCGACCGTCCAGATCGCGCAGCTCGAGCTGGTGCACGACCTTGCACTCCATCGAACACGGGCTGGCCGCCACTCGCGGTGGCGCCACCAGGCGCGACGGTGCCATCTCGAGCCCAGCCCGGGAGAACTCACTGCGACCCCGCGCCAGGGGCGCCGAGGTCTCGTTCATCTGCTCGCGCAGCTCCCACGTCACCAGGTTCCACACGAACTCCCGCAGCTCGCCGGCGAACGTCGCCGAGTCCTTGGCGCCCGTGCTCGAAAAGGCCAGCATCTCCGGCCCCTCGGCCACCGCGTTAAAGAA
>JAFAZZ010000229.1 GCA_019239375.1 Solirubrobacterales bacterium
CGCGAATGTGGCCGGGCTGCTGCTGGGCGCCAGCTTTTTTGCCTTCATCTTCGTCGGCACCCTGTACATGCAGCAGGTCCTGCACTACTCGGCGCTGCAGACCGGATTCGCCTGGCTTGCCGCGTCGCTGACCTCGGTCGCGCTCGCCGGCCTCTCCCAGGCGTTGGTGACCCGCGGCGGGACCAAGCTAGTGATGGCGGCGGGGATGACGATGATCGGCGCCGGGGCGATCTGGGCCACCCAGCTGCCCGTCCACGGACACTTCCTGACCAACCTCGCCGGCCCGATGGCTGTAGCCGGCGCGGGAACCGCGTTCGCGTTCATCCCGATCTCGATCGCGGCGCTCGCCGGAGTGAAGGAGCAGCAGGCCGGGCTGGCGTCTGGGCTGCTGAACACCAGCCAGCAGCTCGGCGGGGCGATCGGGATCGCGATTGCCTCGAGCGTCGCCGCCGGCCACACCCAGACGCTGCTTCACGCCGGCCATGCCGCTCCCGCCGCACTCACCGGCGGGTTCCAGCAGGCGCTCTGGGTGCTCGGTGGGATCGGCCGGCTCGCCATTCCGCCGATCTTCGCGCTCGTCCGCCGCGAAGCGGTGTCGACCGCCGCGGCCAAGACGAGCGTCCGCGAGGGCCAACCGGCGCTCGTCGTCACCAGCTAACGACCACGCAACCCAAGCCTTACACCCGAACACAACCAGGTTGGAGAAACCCATGCGCAAGATCATCAATTCCGCCTTTATCTCCCTCGACGGCGTCACCGAAGACCCGCGATCCTGGGCGATTTTTGACTCGGATGCGTCAGAGGAAGCCGTTCAAGCGCTACAGGCCTACGACGGCATGCTGATGGGACGAGGTACCTACGAGTATTTCGCCGATGCCATGGCCAAGGAAACCGGGCCGTACGCAGACGCGATCAACCCGATGCTCAAGTACCTGTTCTCCTCGACCCTCGATAGCGCTGACTGGAGCAACTCCACGATCATCCGCGAGGACGTCGTCACCGCCGTAACCGAGCTCAAAAAACAGGACGGCCGTGATCTCATCATCTATGGATACGGCCGACTCAGCCAAACCCTGCTCGAGCACCACCTGGTAGAGGAGATCCGATTCTCCGTTCACCCAGTACTCGTCGGGCGAGCGGCTGCTGGTGGCAGCGGGAAGGCGCTCCCGCTGAAGCTCCTCGGGGCAACCCCATCGCCGAGCGGCGTCGTCGCGCTCACATACCAGCCCACCTCCCTCTGAGCGGTAAGACCCGGTGTGGCCACAGCCGTTATTGACTGAGGTTCTGGACTTCGCCAGAACGAAACGGCGGACGCTCGCTCGCGCGGAGGGTGTAGTGCCTTCCGTGAGTTGCTCGAGCCGTGCCGCCCTAACGAAGGGATTTCTGCGGGTGAGTCGACCGCGGTTGCCTCGAGCAGGACCATGAGTTGCGGGGCCGCTAGTCGCGCGACGCCCAGGACGGAGGTCGCGAAGCGACCACCGGCGGCGCTGACGCGGTCTTTGAGCTTGGGTCCAATGTGTGAACAGCTCGTCGAGGTCGGGTCGTGTACACGTTGAGCCGCGCGATGCTGGCGAGGCTCATTTCGCCGGCGGCCAGGACGGCTTCCAGGTTGTCGAGCGCTAGGTTGGCTTGGCGGCGGGAACGTAAGTTGGCTTGGCGGCGGGAACGTTCACGGTTGAGTCATGTTTTCAGGTGGTCTTGAGGGCGGCGTCGGTGATGCGCTGATCGAGTGCTTTCTCGAGGGCTCGCCATGCTCGTGCGAGGGGTGATCGTTGGGCGATGTCGTCGGGGAGGGTGGGGTCGAGTTCGGTCAGTGACGGGTTGAGGATGCGGGTGTAGGTGTTCGTGAAGAAGACGGCGATCCGCCGGCCGTGGTCGGTGAGCTCGTAGCGCTGGGTCGCGGGGACGCGGCGGATGAGGCCTTTGCGCCGCAGGCGGCGCAGGTCGTAGGTCATCTGGCGGGCGCTGTAGCCCGGGATGAGCGTGGCGAGGGGTTCGCGCAGGCTTTTGTTCGTGAGGCCGGCGAACGGGTGGCGGTAGGAGCACAGGCAGGAGAGCAGCGCCATGACCCTGTGTTCGCCGAAGCGCAGGGCGGGTGCTTTCAGGCTGTCATGGGTCGACGGCGAGACGACCTGATGAAGGGTGGTCGAGTCGGGCGCGCAGTCGCACGCCGCGAGCTGGGCGGCCATCAGCCGCTCGTTGACGTGGTGGCCGATGCGGGTCAGCGCCAGCCAGTTGGTGGGGTTCAGCGTTCTGCCGACGCCGAAGTCGTTGGGGTCGTTGATCGTGGTCTCGGTGCGGAGCGCGCGACCCTGCTTCAGATATTGCTTGACCTTGGAGTGCTTGTAGTAGGCCTGCAGCTGGGGTTCGGCGCCGTCGTCGATGATCCGGGTGCGGAACCGGCCGGGGGTGCGAGTGGTGAGCTTGCGGGCGAACACGATCTGCACGTTGTCCGGGCGGCCGAGCGCGAGCTGATCTCTGAGCGTCAGTTCAAACCAGTGGCGGACGTGATCGGGACGCTCAAACACGCGTGTGTCCGACAGCTCCATCTGGCGGATCGAGAGGCGATAGCCGTAGCCACGGTCGCGGTCAGCAGCGGTCAGCGGCGAGGGCAACCGGGACTGCCAGTACTCCCAGAAGCGCTCGACGTCGCGCCAGCAGAGGGTCTCGCAGATCCCCTGAAGCTGATCGGGATCCTCGACGCAGCGAAACCCGTTATCGAGCGCCTGGAAGCCGATCGCGCGCTTGGCGGCCTGGCGCTTGGCCCACTCGTGCCCGTTGAGATAGATCCAGATCGCGTACGGGGCGTAGGCGACGGTCTTGATAAACGCGCGACCAAACTCGCGATCACGGATGTAGATGTAGAAGTGGTTGGGGAACAGCGACATCCGCCGGTAGCAGAAATGGGGATGCGAATCCGAGCCGCCCTGACGAAACCCCCGCCAGGCCGAGGTCTTCTCCTGCGCGACTCCGATCATCACCACCCCGAACCGGCCCTCCCGCTCGGCCTGCTCCAGATAGGGGCCGGCGCGAAGCTCCTTGGACTCGCCCTTCTTGAACTTGACGATCGGGATCCGGTGGCCTGTCGCGAACCGCTCGATCGCGCGGACATAGCCGTATCCGATCTGCCCCAGCGCCGCCGGCGAGGGAATCGGGAACCCCCGATCGAGCAGGAAGCGCACGACCATCCCTCCGATTGCAGCTTCGGGACATAGCCCGCCAGGAAGATCCGATCGACCGAATTGACCTGGAGCGTGACCCGCTCCCGCAGTAGGCTGACGATGGTGGCCATGGCAGTGCCTCCTCGCGCCCCGCGAACAGCGGGCTCGCAGCGCGCTACGCGCTCTACAGACGACCCAGCGTCGTCACTCTGGACGGAGGCTAAGCCGGCCTGGCCACCACGGCGCCCAGGTCACCAGCGCAACGAAACCCCGCAAACACCGAGATCACCGCAGCCGCTCGCGAACACCAGCGCTCCCGCAGGAAGCGCCCAATCGAGCGAGGCTCACACCGGACCCACCGCAACCCCTCGCCCCTCCGCTCGGCGGTATGAGGCTCGCTCGTTAACTCTAGATGACTGATTGCATCGTGTTTGTCGTGGAAGGGATGTTGTTACGAGGTCTGAGCGGTCGCGCTAGCTGGCCGGGCAGTCCCGATGCGGTCGCTGGCCCGCGCCCCCTGCCGCGTCGCCGCCATGGCGCGAGCCCCTGCGGCGTCGCCACGCACGCTCGAAGGTTGCGTGGCGGGCGGTGACCGGCTCCCGCCGTGCTTCGTGCTCCTCGCCTGTGCGTGAGTCGTGCTTCGTGCTTCGTGCTTATGTGCGCGATCCGCACGCCCCAATCGCCTCTCCCGAAGATGAGCATGCTGGTCATGCTTAATGCTTATCTTCGGTTTGCTCGCGCGCGCCGGCG
>JAFAZZ010000417.1 GCA_019239375.1 Solirubrobacterales bacterium
CGCGGTCGACCTAGGACGCGACGCGAGGGCCATGCACCGAGTCAACGCCGAGGCCTTTGCCGGAGCCGATGACTACGTGGCCGAGTCGTTAGCGGGGTTCACCCGGGAGCACCTCGAGGCACACAACTTCGAGGCGGCATTCAGCCGCGTGGCCACACGAGAAGACCGTGTGGTCGGCTTCCTGCTCGCGCGCCGGTGGCGATCCGGCGCGCCGGCACGGCGTCGCCATCGCGAGCAGGCGGTCGGATTTGTCGACATCCTGGCCGTCCACCCCGACCAGCAGGGGCACGGCCTCGGCGCGACGCTGCTCGGCAGCGCGTTCGCCGCGTTCACCGTGGACGGTCTGCGCGAGGCTCAGCTCGGCGTGAGCTCGGTCAACGCCCGCGGCCTGCGCCTGTACGAGCGCGCCGGCATGACGGTGCGACATCGTGCCGACATCTACGAACGCCCGCTCAGCTCCTGATCGCCGGCGTGCCCGCTGCCGCACGGTCGACGATCACGGTCCCTCCTCGGTTCGCGCCGCAGGCATGGTGCAGACGCATTGTGCCCCGCCGCGGGACAATCGGGTACTCATGTCGAAGTCGGCCCGCACCGTGGAGGCCTCCGCCGAGACGGGATCCTGGTTCCCCGTTCCTGACGAGAGCGATCTGCCCGACGGCCTGCGCGGTTTGTTCGCCAGGGCGCGCGAGCGGCTTGGCTTCGTCCCGAACGTGTTCCGCGTCTACGCGTTCCGGCCCGAGCGCCTGAGCGCCTGGTTTGCCCACTTCCGCCAGCTGCATGAGCCAACCGCGCAGCTGAGCGCCGCCGACCGCGAGATGATCGCAGTCGTGGTCAGCGCCGCGAACGGCTGCCTGTACTGCCTGGTCGCGCACGGCGCAGCGCTCCGCGGCGAGCTGGACGATCCCGTACTCGGCGAGCGAGTGTCCTACGACTGGCGGCGGGCGGGACTCGATCCGCGCCGCGCCGCGATCTGCGCGTACGCCGAGAAGCTCACGCTGCGCCCGCGCGAGGTGACCCGCGATGACCTTCAGACGCTGCTCGACGCCGGGCTGACCCTCGAGGAGGCGTGGGACGTGGCCGAGATCAGCGCCATGTACAACCTGACCAACCGCATGGCGATGGCGACCAACATGCTCCCCAACCCGGAGTACAGCGCCGAGGCACGCCGGTCCTGAGGGGCCCTCGCGAAATTGGTGGTGGATTTTTTGACGAGTGGCCAGGCGCGTCCAGACGCCGTCAAAACCAACCATGAGTTCGCGCCGGCCCTAGGGTCTAGGAATGCGGATCCTGCTCGCGCTGGGCGCTGACCTCGTAACGCGGCAGTCCGTCCGGCGGCAGCTCGTAGTAATCGCCGGCCTGGGAGACGTACCAGTGAGCGGCGACGCGCAACCCGGTGGGGCCGTCCAGCGTGCCCGCCGCGATGCTGACGGTGGAACGATCGGGGGCATCCCAGAACAGGCTCGAGCCGCACTCGGCGCAGAACCCGCGACGCGCGCCGGCGTCGCTGCGCGGGCTCGAGATCCAGCGCAGGCCGCGCTGTTCGAGGAGCACGAGGTCATCGCGGCGGGCCGCCGTGCTGGCGGAGCAATGCCCGTGCCAGCGCCTGCATTCCTCGCAGTGGCAGATCAGCACGTCCCGGAGCGGCCCTTTGATCTCGTAGCGCACCGCTCCACACAGACACTGACCCGCTGCCATCTTTCTCATCCCCGTATCTAAGCGCGGCGCCGCCCGGGATAATCCGGACATGGCCTACGACGAAGCTCTAGCCGATCGGATCCGTGTGCTCCTCGCGGGCGATGATGACGTGACCCAGAAGAAGATGTTCGGCGGTCTGGCCTTCCTGGTCGGCGGCAACATGTCGGTCAGCGCGAGCGGCCAGGGCGGCCTGCTGCTGCGATGCGAGCCGGCGCAGACCGCCGACCTTGTCCAGGAGCCGCACACGAGTACGGCGGTGATGCGGGGGCGGCCGATGGAGGGATGGCTGCGCGTGGACGCCGAAGGAGTTCAGAGCGACAAGGAGCTGCGCAAGTGGGTGGCTCGAGGAGTCGCCTACGCCCGGTCGCTGCCGGCGAAGGGCTAGAGCGGTCGGCGGGCAAGGCCTCGCGCAGCGTTACGCGGTTGCCAAGCCCACCGGCCGGCGCGAGCGTTCGCGGTTGCCAAGCCCACCGGCCGGCGCGACAGCTCGGTCTGGGCAAGGGGGATAAGTCGACACTCGCCTTGCGTCGTGGCTCGAGGGCGGCGATGGCCACGCTATAGGTGTCCGAATATGCATTCGGCCCGGGAAGCGCGGCGAGTGTCAGGTTAAGCCCCTCGATCCGGTATCTCGCGTCGGGGACCGAGGCAGGCATGTCCAGCTCCTGGCCGAGCGGTGGCCGCGGTGGGCTGCCTTTCCGCCCCGCCCCGACCTGCCGCCCCGAGGCGCTCTGCCACCGCACGTCCGGTTTGACCGCGCCACCACACCATTGGTGAACGCTCCGCGCGGTAGGAAGGGGCTACCGTGGGCGGCCATGCCACGAGCCACGTTTGCCGGGGGGCCGCGGCTGGTCCTGATCCTGGGCGGGCTCTCGGCGTTCGGCCCGCTGTCCATGGACATGTACCTGCCCGGGCTGCCGGCGCTCACTCGCGAGCTCGGGGCCACCGCGACGACCGGACAGTTGACCCTGACCGGCTGCATGCTCGGGATCGCCGCAGGCCAGCTGTTCATCGGTCCACTCAGCGATTCGCTCGGGCGGCGGCGGCCGCTGCTGACCGGGCTGGTCGGCTATGTCGCGGCGTCGCTGGCCTGCGCTTTCGCCCCCTCGATCACGGCGCTGATCGTGCTGCGCTTCATCCAGGGGACGCTCGGCGGCGCCGGGGTGGTGATCGCCCGGGCCGTCGTGCGGGACCTGTTCAGCGGCAGCGCCGCGGCCCGAGTCTACGCGCTGCTCATGGCGGTGATGGGAGTCGCGCCTGTGTTCGCCCCGCTCGTCGGCGGCCAGGCGCTGGCCGTGACCTCGTGGCGCGGTATCTTCGTCATCCTCGCCGCCATCGGCGTTCCCCTCCTGATCGGCACGCTGCTCTGGCTGCCCGAGACCCTCCCGCCCGAGCGTCGGCACGGCGGCGGGTTGGGCGTCACCGGGCGCACGTTCGGGCGGCTGGTGCGCGACCGCAGCTTCATGCCGGCCGCTACGTCGTTCGCCCTCGCGGCCGCAGTGCTGTTCGCTTACATCGCGGGATCGTCCTTCGTGCTCGAGGACGTCTACGGTGTCTCGCCGCAGTCCTTCAGTCTGGTCTTCGCCGTGAACTCAGCCGGGTTAGTCGGGATGTCGCAGCTGGGTGGGCGGCTGGTATCGCGGGTCGGTGCGGGCACCCTGCTGCGGATCGCGCTGGTAGGCGTGGCGGCGGGATCGACGGCCACGCTGATCGTGACGCTCGCCCATGGCGGCCTCGCACCCTTGCTGGTCTCGCTGTTCGTGATCACGTCGTTCAACGGGATGGTGTTTCCGAATGCCACCGCGGTCGCGCTTGCCGAACAGGAAGGTGCGCTGGGGAGCGCCTCCGCGCTTCTCGGTATGAGCCAGTTTGCGAGCGGGGCGATCGTCGCGCCGCTGGTCGGGCTGTCCGGCTCGCATGACGCGCTGCCGATGGGGGTGCTGATCGGCGTGTGCGGAGTGTCCGCGCTCGCCGTCAACCTCATCTTCTCGACCGCGGCGGCGGTCCGCGATGCGGCACCAGCCGCATAATGTTGTTCAGCATGCAAGCGATCACATCATGGGCAGAGGTGGCCACCGACAAGCCGGTGGCTTACATGCGGCAGCTGTGCAAGCACTTCGGGCACAAGAATGACGCGTCCTTCGGCGAGGACAGCGGCCACATCCAGTTTGACTTCGGCCGCTGCGAGCTGCGCGCGTCTGAGGCGACGCTGGAACTCGAGGTGAGCGCGAACGACGAGGAGAGCCACGAGCGAATGGAGCGGGTGATCAGCTCGCATCTGGAACGCTTCGGTCGGCGCGACGGTTTGACCGTGGCCTGGCACGGGTGATCGGAGCCGGCCAGCGGG
Organism: Solirubrobacterales bacterium; assembly: GCA_019239375.1. GTDB lineage: Bacteria > Actinomycetota > Thermoleophilia > Solirubrobacterales > Solirubrobacteraceae > Palsa-465. The sequence continues at coordinate 4,040 of JAFAZZ010000417.1, forward strand.
CGCGCGGGCGAGTCAGCCAGCGAGCCCGCGCTCACGGATCTCGCGCTGCGCGGCCTCGGTCTTGCCGAGGCCGTCGAGGCCCATCGCGCTCAGCACGGACGGCGTCTTGGTGAACTGGATGTCGCGGTAGTCGACCACCTGAACGTGGTTGCCCCAGGGATCAGCGAAGTCGAGCGAGCCCGCCGGCCGAACCGCGACGCCGGCCTCGAGCAGCGCCGCCCGGACCGCTTCCTTGTCGTCCACCACGAGCCCGAAGTGGCGGGATTCATCGGCCGGCTGTGATCGTCCCGCGGCCATGGCGATGAACTGGTCACCCATGTCGATGAACGCCATCCTCGGCCCGGCGCGGCCGCGCAATTCGAACTGGAAAAAGCGTCGGTACCAGTCGAGCGCGTCGTCGAGGTCGCCGACCTCGAGCGCGATGTGATTGATCCCGACGAGGCGCGCCATTCGCCCTCGGCTCGGTTACCCTAGCCCCCGCCGGCGCCTTCGCGCACGTGGCCGCTGCCGGCGCAGACCGGACATGTCTCACCGGAGTCGTCCTCGCCCGAGCCTCCGCAGCTGGGGCAGATGTCCTCGCCCGCCTCCTCGGTCCCCTCCGGCACCTCGTCGCCGGGACGGACGGTCGGATCGGATGGGTCGTCGGGTGGAGTGCTGTGGCTCATGGGCAGCCTGTTACCCGGCGGCGCCGGCCTTCATCCTCATCCACTCGGCTTTGTGAGCGCGCTTGGCGCTCTGGTAATCGTCCAGCGCCTGGGCTGAGTCGACATCGCCCAGGGTCGGGTGCGCGGGGACGAGGTCCTGCGCGGCCGCGACGCCGAAGCGCTTGGCCAGCACCGCCCCGAGCGCCTTGATCTTCATTTCGCCGAACCCGGGCAGCGCGGACAGGTTGGCCCGCAGCTCCGCTGAACCGGTCGCGCCCGTCCAGACACGCGCCGCGTCGCCGCCGTAGTTGTCGCGGACATGGACGGCCAGATCGTGAATGCGGCGCGCCATCGAAGCGGGAAAGCGGTGAATGGCCGGCCGCTCGCGGAACGCAGGCTCGAGATCCGCCTCGGCGAGGGCTGCCGCATCGAGGGTGCCGACCCGCTCGCGAATCGCCAGAGGCCCGTAGAACGCCTTCTGGACGGATACCTGCTGGTCTAGCGCGAATCCGATCAGCAGTGCCATCGGATCGCTGGCGATGAGCGCGTTTGCCTCGTCGGAGTCGGTGAAATGTAGGCGGTCGGGCATGAGCCGATCATAACTACCGGCTCGTGCCGGCTTTGACCGCATCGCTCGGCGACTCGGCGATCAGGGCGCGCATGTTCTCCTCCATCATGCGGAGCGCGGCGGCGGCCAGGTCCTCGTGGATGTGCGCAACTGCCGTGCGCGGGATCACGACCTCGAAGTGCCGGACGTAGGCGTCGAGCGCCGAGTAGAGGATGCACTGCTCGGTCACCTGTCCGGTCAGGATGAGGCGGTTGATGCCCTCCTGCCGAAGGAGGTACTCGAGCTGGGTCTCGTAGAAGACTGAGTGCCTGGCCTTGACGATGAACGGCATGTCCTCGGGCGGGGTGATCGGCTCGATCAACGATGGGGCAGCGCCGGCGAGCGCGCGGTGGGTGAGCTTGTCGCGGCCGGCGGTCCAGTCGCCGTGGTTGTCGTTGACGTACACGGTTAGGAGGCCGGCCTCGGGAGCACGCTGGACTAGCTCGCGCATCGACGGGAGCGCTTGCTTGACCGATTCCATCAGCGGCTCGGCGTCCTCGTGTTCGTAGGGGTTGAGCATGTCGATGACGATCAGGGCGCTGGCCATGGGGCGGCCGTACCCGCTCACGCAACTGAGAATCCAGAGATCTGAGCGGATGACGGCACGGTGGCACACGGTTCGCCGCTCTGTTAGGCGGGTAGCAAACGCTCATGTCTACGGCAACCGGCACACGGCCTACCGCATCCCGGCGGCGCGCGGGGGCAATGCGTCTACCGCGCACAACAGGCGCGCTGAGTGGCGCGCTCATCATCCTGCTCGGCGCCTGGGGCGCGCTCATCCCGTTCATCGGCCCGTACTTCCACTACGCCTTCGGGGGCTTTCAGACCTGGCACTACACGTCGCAGCGCCTGTGGCTCTGCATCGTGCCCGGCGCGGTGGCCGTGATCGGCGGCCTCATGCTGATGCGGGCCACAACGCGTGTGGGCGGACTGACCGCCGGCTGGGTGGCGCTGGCCGCAGGCGTGTGGTTCGCGGTCGGTCCGAGCGTCAGCATGCTCTGGCACCACACGATCTACGCGATCGGCGCCCCAGCGGGCGGCTACACGCGGCAGACGCTGGAGTGGGTGGGCTACTTCTACGGCCTCGGCGCCGCGATCATCGGGCTTGCGGCGTTCGCGATGGGTCGGTACTTCTCGCGCCCGCGGGTCGCCGGCGAGGCGGTGGCGGTGGCGGAAGCGGCACCGGTGGCGGAGGAGGGCCGAGTGGCGCACGAGGCACCCGGGGCGAGGACGACCGCCGCGACCGCGGAGGCCCCGGTGGCCGAGCGTCGGGTTGGTGATGCTCCGGCGGCCGAGCGCGCGGATGCGCCGGCGGTTGATCGGGAGGCGTACGCCGAGCGCGCGGATGCGCCGGCGGCTGATCGGGAGGCCTACGCCGGGCGCGCGGATGCCCCGGCTGATCGAGAGGCCCACGCCGAGCGAACCGATGCCCCGGCGGCCGACCAAACCGCCTATGCGCCGGCGGCTGACTCTGCCGCTGGAAGTGACGCGCCGGCTGACGCGCCAGGCACGTCCTACCGGCGCCGCCCCGGGCTGTTCCGCCGTCTCCGCGGTTAGGCACAGCACCTGGATATCCCCGGCGGTGGATTCTTGTCCGGATGGCCAATGCCACCGAAGGCTCTCTGGCGCAGGATTCCCATCCTGTGAGCTCCGATCTGATCGTCTCCTACGACGGCACAGCAAATGACGATGATGCGCTGGCGCTTGGGAAGCTTTTGGCTCGGACGGGAGCGAGGCTGGCGCTCGCCTACATAAGGCATTCGCGGGAGTTCGACCCGCGCCGCGAGGAGCTGGCCCAGCACGATGCCGAGCGCCGGCTCGAGCAAGG
>JAFAZZ010000062.1 GCA_019239375.1 Solirubrobacterales bacterium
GCCGGCAAGGGCCAGCATCAGGACGCCGGGGGCAAGATCATCCACGCCGCGCCCAACACGACCTCGAACATCTTCGCCAAGTCGATCTCCAAGGACGGCGGGCGCGGGTCGTATCGCGGGCTGCTGGAGATCGCCAAGGGAGCCCACGGCGCGCGCTCCAAGGTGGTCTGCGACGCGCTGCTGCTCGACGAGCACTCGCGCTCGGACACCTATCCGACGATCCGGATCGACGAGGACGACGTCAACGTCGGCCACGAGGCCACCGTGTCGAAGGTGGGCGAGGACCAGCTGTTCTACCTGATGGCGCACGGCATTCCGGAGGACGAGGCGTCCAAGCTGATCGTCAATGGATTCATCGAGCCGATCACCAAGGAGCTCCCGATGGAGTACGCGGTGGAAATGAACCGGCTGATCGAGCTGCAGATGGAGGGCTCGATTGGCTAGCGGCGCGCCGGCCCGGCCGAGTGGGCAGGCACGGTTCGGCGGCGCGCCAGCCCGGCCGAGTGGGCAGGCACGGTTCGGCGGCGCGGCGGCGGGGCTCGAGCTGCCGACGTTCAAGGGTCGTCCCGGCTGGGAGTTCACCGACATCTCCGAGCTGAACCTGGCTGCCTACGAGCCGGTGCGCAGCGGTGAGGAGCTCAGTGGGGCGCAGGCGCCGGAGCTCCTGTTCGACCCGGCCACGGGCGAGCTGCCCGCCGGCGTGATCGTCACCTCGATCGAGCAGGCGGCGCGCGAGCACGGTGAGCTGCTGCGGCGGCATCTCGGCGCGCTGATCGGCGAAGGCGACGATGTGTTCGTGTCGCTGAACGACGCCGGCTACCGGGCGGGCGCGTTCGTGTACGTGCCGCGTGGCGTGGCGCTCGAGGCGCCGATCTCGCTGAAGACGGTCCAAGCCCGGGCGGGCACGCTGCTCAACCAGCGCACGCTGGTCGTGCTCGAAGAGGGCGCGCAGGCCGAAGTCTGGGAGCAGTACCTGTCAGCCGAAATGGAGCTGGACGGCGTGTTCAACGTGGTGAGCGAGCTGATTGTCGGCGACGGCGCTCGGCTGCGCTACGTCTGCGGTCAGGCGCTCTCGGAGCACAGCTGGATCTTCGGCGCGCAGCGAGCGGAGATTGGGCGCGACGGTGCGCTGGACTGGGTGGCGCTCGGGTTCGGCTCGACGCGCGGCCATGTGCGGATGGAGACGCGGCTGGGCGGCGAGGGCGCCGAGGCGAGGGTGACGGGCGCGTACGCGAGCCACGCGCGCCAGCACATCGACTTCGACACCACGCAGGAGCACGCGGCGCCCAACACCACCTCAGACCTGGCCTTCCGGGGCGTGCTGCAGGGTCGCTCGACCGCGGTGTGGAAAGGCAACATCATCGTCGACCCCGGCGCGCAGAAGACCGACGCGTTCCAGGAGTCGCGCAACCTGCTGCTGTCAAAGCGCGCCCACGCGGATGCGATCCCCGGGCTCGAAATTCAGGCCAACGACGTGCGCTGCACGCATGCGGCGGCCGTGGCGCAGGTCGACCCTGAGCAGCTGTTCTACCTGCGCTCGCGCGGGCTGCGGGTTGAGGTAGCCAAGCGGCTCGTGATCGAGGGCTTCCTCGCGGCGCTGGTGGAGCGCTTCGAGGAGGGGCCGGTGCGCGAGGAGCTGGGGGCGGCGCTCGAGCGGCGGCTTGGGTTAGTGCTCGACGGCTAAGTGGCGGCGGCGAGTTCGTCGAGGGCTTCGAGCTCGTCGTCCTCGAGCTCGAGCTCGGCCGCGTCAATGTTCTCGTCAAAGTGGGCGATCGAGCTGGTGCCCGGAATGGGCAGCGTGACCGGGGCATGCCGGAGCAGCCAGGCCAGTGCGACCTGGGCGGGGGTGGCGCCGTGGTGGCCGGCGATCTCGGCCAGCGCGGTGCCGGACTCGGCGAGCTCGCCGGTGGCGAGGGGGAAGTAGGCCAGGAAGGCGAGCCCGCCGTCCTCGCAGAAGCGCACCACGTCCTCCGACGCCCGGTCGGTGACGTTGTAGTGGTTCTGCACCGAGACGACCGGGACGATTTGCCGGGCCCGCTCGATCTCCTCAACCGTCACGTTCGACAGCCCGATGTGGCGGATCTTGCCCTCCTCCTGGAGCTCGGCCAGGGCGGCCACCGAGTCCTCGATCGGGACATTGGGATCGACGGTGTGCAGCTGGTAGAGGTCAATCCGCTCCAGCTTGAGGCGCAGCAGCGAGGACTCACAGCAGCGCTTGAGCCGATCAGGACGGCCGCTGGGTTCCCAGCGCCCGGGTCCTGGCCGCTCGAAGCCCCCCTTGGTGGCGATCACGAGGTTCTCGGGATACGGGCGCAGAGCCTCCGCGATCAGGTTTTCGGACACCTCGGGTCCGTAGGAGTCGGCGGTGTCGATCAGGTTGACGTCGCGCTCGACCACGTGGCGCAGCAACTCGCGCGCGGCGGCCAGGTCCCCCGGCTCGCCCCAGATCCCCGGGCCGGTGATGCGCATGGCGCCGAAGCCGATGCGGCTGACCTCGAGGTCGCCGCCGAGGAGGAAGGTGGCGGGCACGCCGGGCAGCGTAGAAGAATTCCGCTATGGCGCGTCAGCCAGCAGCCCTCATCCCGCTCGGTTACGGCAAGTTCGTGCGGGCGGATCGCGTATTCGCACTGGTGCCGCTGGAGGGTGCCGAACGAGGCGATGGACGGCGAACGCTGGTCTACGTGGAGGGGATCGAGGAGCCGATCATCGCCTCGCGCTCAGAGGGCGCGATCGCTGGGGACGTGTCGGCCGCGCTGGGAAGGGGTGGCCGATCGCGAGAGGGTGTCGCGCTGCCCGGCCAGGAGGCGCTGTTCTGAGCTTCAGGGTTCGTGGCCACGTTGGCTGCGACTACGCGCAAGGTTTAATGTGGCGCGGCCAGTGAGCGGTGCCGAGGGATGCACGCGGTACCCGGCCGCGGAGAGCCGGACGCGACGGTGCTCGGGCTGGTTGGCTAATTGGCGGGCGGCATGTGCTCGCGGTACCAGGCGATGGTGCGCCGCAGGCCTTCTTCGAGCCCGACCCTGGGCTCCCAGCCGCAAGCCGTGCGCAGCTTGGCCGAGTCGAGCCACTGACGGCCGATTTCGCCGCGGGGCGTGGCGGTCCCGCGAACGTCCGGCGACACGCCCGTGCCAGCGAGTCGGCACACGAGCTCGACCACATCGAGCACCGACCGCGGCGATCCGCTCCCGGCGTTGAACGCCTCGCCGGCCGCGCGGCCGGCCTCGAGCAGCTCGCAGATGGCGAGGTAAGCCGCGACCGCGTCCTCGACGTACAGGAAGTCGCGCTGGGGACTGCCGTCCGAGCGGATAATCGGGCGCCGGCGCTCGATGGCGGCGAGGACGGCCTCCGGCACGAGTCGAGAAAGATTGAAGTCCCCGCCCCCGTACACGTTCGCGAAGCGCGTTACCGCCACCGGCAAGCCGAAGGTGTACCAGTAGGAACGCGCCAGCATGTCGGTCGCGGCCTTG